>CAJCHQ010000978.1 GCA_903970295.1 Bryobacterales bacterium | reverse complement strand
CCTTAACTAGAGGCGTGAGAACACTGATGCCATCCTTTGCCAGAGCGGTACCAATGTCTTGGTAGTTTATTGCTGATCCGATTTTGTCTGCATTGAAGAACGAAAAGCGCTGAACGTGCCTAACAACTTTGGAGACAGGCTCAGCGAGTGTGGTCAAATAAAGAATAGGGTGATCGTCTTCAGCATTGTGAAAAGCGAGTTGCTGAGATAGTACAGTCTTTCCGCTGCCCGGTTGTCCCATAATGAGATTAATCGAATTGGCCGGGAACCCTCCGTTCAAGATTTTATCGGCCTGTGCATTTCCGCTGCTGATGCGGACTATTTCGTTCATACCTAGGTGCTCCTCAAGGGTTCAATCATCTCTGCAACAGCATCGAGAAGACGTTTTTTTTCAAGTGGTTTGGACAAGTAAGAATCTGCTTTTGTTTTCTCGGCATTTTGGGCCTGATTGAGCGCGAAAATTTCACTAAAGATAATTACCCGGATGTTCTGGGTGACTGGATCGGATTTGAGTAATCGACAGAGCGTTAGTCCGTCTAGTTTTGGGATTATTATGTCAGCCAGAAGCACTGCCGGTGGAGATTCTCTGCATCTGTCCAAAGCTTCGTATCCGTTCAACGCAAACTCAACTTCATATCCAACTTCCGCAAGAAAATGGCCAGCCAATTCCCTTACATATGGATCGCCGTCGACGATCATGACGACCGGCGGAGATTTTTGCGACTTGTCAGGCGTATTCAATTCAGATTCAAATCCAAAACATAATTGAACCAGAGCGCGGTCCGGATTACTGCTTGTCAAGTGAGGCTGGGCTCATATCGAAGCTTGGGCGTCCAGCAAATGCTTGCAGTGCGTTAAGACCTGAAGAAAAGTGCTGTTGCAAAACTGATACAAAATTCTTAGGTGCACCAATGTAAGTGGCGGTGTCCAGATTATTGAAGATCGGCTCTCGATTCTCTGCCAAGCCTAATGCCTGCGGAGTATGACGAGCATGTAGCACTCGATGTTTGGTCATGTGATCGAGCTGGCGATTAAGATTACCAAGCAGGCGGAACAAATGCATGCTATAGACACTCTAGATAGCAGCCTGATTTCAGATCCTCACCGGAACCCAGCGCAAAAGTGCCAACTCCAATTATCCTTGTCGTAGAAGACAACCCGACCGGACAGTATGTACTGAAGCAGCTTTTAGAGGTGTTTGACTATCCGTCGCATTTTGTGACATCCGGTGAAGAAGCCCTAAGCGCCCTGGCTACGACGAAGTATGCCGCTGTGCTCATGGATATCAATCTTCCAGGAATCGACGGTTACGAGTGCACCAAACAAATCAGACGAATGGAATTGGGAGAGGATACTAAAACTCCGGTGATAGCCATTACCGGAAGGACAGCTGAAAGCGATCGTGTTGGTGCCATAGAGGCGGGAATGACCGATTACTTGAGCAAGCCTTTTGAGCCTGAAGAGCTGCGCAAATTATTACTGCGGCATGTCTATGATGCGAAGTACCCGAATCTAAAAGTGGTGAGGCCGGCGACAAAAGAATCACCAAGAAA
>CAJCHQ010000977.1 GCA_903970295.1 Bryobacterales bacterium | reverse complement strand
GCTCCGCTTCTCAGGCACAGATCGAGAATTTCATTTGTGACCACGGTGCCGCCGTGGCAGTTGATTTCGATCAAGTCTTCGCCGGTGTAACTATGCGGTCCTTTATAAGGGATCAATACGACTTCATCCAGCAACGAAGGCGAGGCGATATCTTTTATGTATCCGTGCCTGACCAGGTGACTGGTCCAGTTTTCGTCTGCCGCAGCCGATTTTTTGCCGGAAACAAAGATCTGTTTGGCGATCTTCATGGCCTCTTTTCCAGACAGCCTGACGATCGCGATTGCACCGGCCCCTGAGGCGGTGGAGATGGCGGCGATCGTGTCGTCGAAAATTATTTGAGTCAAAATTAGGACCTCTCGAGGTCTGCATTATTACATATCGGCCAGCCTAAGCTAGGTTCGTGCTGGCGCGCCGGTAGCCCTTCTGCACGCAGCGTAAGGATTGTCGTCTAAAACTCTGCGGCACTGAAATCTGATTTTTTTGTTCAACATTTTTCTGGGCGCGAATAATTTGAGTTGCCTGAAATTCTTTGAGGATGCCTAATTTGGGAGAAATTCTTCGACTTTCCAGAGCCCGAAAAATTTCTTTTTGACGTCCGCACTACTTGAACTTCAGGCGCGGTCACGGTACTATTCCGCAGTTGTTTAGGTGCTCTACGGCATTTATTCACACTCTGTCCGATCCATTCTTTAGGTTAGGAAGAACAATGAACAAAGCAGAACTAGTAAACGCGATCGCGGAAGCCACGGGACAAACCAAAATTCAGGTGCAGAATTCCGTTGCCTCAATGTTGCATACATTGACTGCAGCGCTTTCCAAAGGAGACAGGGTAACCCTAGTAGGATTCGGCACTTTCGAGCGCCGTCAACGCCAAGCACGCACTGGTGTAAATCCGCAAAATCCGAAGCAAAAGCTGCGGATTGAGGCTGCGCGAGTGCCTGTGTTCCGCGCTGGACAAGAGTTGAAAGACATTGTCGACGGCCGCGCTAAGCAGCCCGCATTGCCGAAGCACTCTGCCGCGACGGCTCCCAAAAAGACCGCTGCTAAGCCAAAGACTGCTGCCAAGAAGACTGGCGCAGCCAAAAAAGCGAAGAAGAGAAAATAATTCTCGAATCGTTCGAATGTCTGAAAAAGGAAGCGGCAACGCTTCCTTTTTTGCAGTCAAAAAAGTTTTTCTTCTATGAGCGACCGGAATCGTTGGTCGATGCGCTGTCTTCACCCTTCTCGGTGGCAGCGCTAGTCTCAGTATCTTGTTTGCGCGGGTAGCGCATTAAACACAGAGAAATCAAATTGCTGACCGAGTGGGCGATGATCGGTGTCCACAATGAATGGGTGTAGTCGAGCGTCACGCCTAGAAATAGACCAGCGGCCAGCGCCCACAAACCATAAGGCAAATGGCGTAAGCTCGGGCAATGAAATATGGCAAAAAAGGCCGCTGCGCTGAGTAGTCCGAATTGAGATTGAATCACTCCGCGGAAAAAGACTTCCTCGCAAAAACCGGACGCAGCTGCCACCAGAACTATGTCCACGAAAGTGAATGTGGCGAATAGAGGCGCCACCTCGTTGAGAACGATTGTTCTCAGCTCAGCCAACCAGGGCAAAGAGGGACCTAGTTTCTTGGCGGTCCAAAGCAACAATACGCCGCTCGCCGCTGTGATCGCGCCGGCGACAAGCCCGGTTATCAAGGACTGACGATTAGCCGTGAACAGTGGCAACAACGAAATTTCGGCAAGCTGGCTCCAGAAGGTGGCAACCAGAAGCAAAACCGCTTCAACGACGACTGTCACGTTCAGAATCACCACTCGGTCGATGGTTTTATTCTGCATTAGGGACAACCACCTCCGGTTTCAACAGCCATTCGCCGGCAGCATTTTGTTCGAGCTTGCAAAGGGCGATAAGCGAGTCTGAATGTATCGCTAGAACCAGCTTACCCGACACTTGATCAGGCGCCCCGAGCCTATCCTGAGCTAATGGCAGCTTTTGCCCCATCCTCAACGCTTTTTGTTCATCGCTCGTTATTGTAACCGGCAGAAAGTAGAGACTTTGGCTGAGCAAAACTTGGGGCGGCAAAACACTTTGTTGCAGGACGGCATCGCTGAGCGAGCTTTCGAATTTGACGGCGTTGTCGATTTGGAATGGTCCTGATTTTTCGCGCACCAATGCTTGCAGGCAGGCCCCCGGTCCAAGCTTTGTGCCCAGATCTCTGGCGATCGAACGAATATACGTCCCGGCACCGCAGGTGATGCGAATTTTGATCACAGGATGGGCGTAGTCAAGCAGATCGATAGCCTGGATCGAGACAGACCGCTCTTTGATATCTTCCGGGATATTTCCAGCTCGAGCCAATTCATACAGCCGTTTGCCTTGATGATGAATAGCGCTATAAGCCGGTGGCTTCTGTTTGATTTCGCCGACAAAAAGAGCCAGAGATGATTTGATTTCGTCGGTTGAGAAAGGCTTAGCGATGGTGCTTCGAGCAATGACTTTGCCTTCGATATCATCGGTGTCGGTTTGGACGCCCAAAAGAACTTCCGCCAGATAGACCTTGTCCCCGGGCAAGAATCTGAGCAGACGACAAGCTGATCCGACCGCGACAGGTAAAACGCCTACAGCCATGGGGTCGAGAGTGCCACCGTGGCCGATGTGTTTCGTCTTGAGCATTTTGCGGACGCGATTGACGACATCGTGAGAGGTCATCCCCGACGGTTTGTTGATATTCAGAAAACCAATCATCAGTGCTCCGTGCTCAGAATCGAGCCATCGCCCTCAATTCGGTTCAGGCTCTGATTAGAGCTGTGTTCAGACTTCACCGCGCGAGATCTTGCCGAGCAGATCAGAAACTTTAGCACCACGTTCGAGCGAATCGTCTAATTTGATTGAAAGCTCTGGGGCAAACCGCATTTGCAGGCGGCGGCAAAGTTCACCTCGAATATAGCCGAGCTCATTGGTGAGAGCGGCCATCGTTCCTTGTTTCTGCTCATCAGTGCCGAATACCGAAACAAAAATGCGGGCTGAGCGACAATCCGATGTGCATTCGACATCCGTGATCGAGACGATGCCACCAATCCTTTCGTCCTTCAGATCGCGCAGAATCATGTCTGACAACTCGCGTTTGATCTGCTGTCCTACTCGCTCTGCTCTTTGTCCTGGCATATCACCCTCCATTTGGGCTTTGGCGCTTGTGCCAAACATCGAAGAAGACGTTTCGCACGAGGCTAAAACCCCAGTCCGAAGCACCTAACTTCTGGTGATTTCGCGCTTAGTTTCTTGAATGATGTAGCAGTTGATTTTGTCTCCTTCATGCACATCATTGAATTTGTCGAAGCTCATGCCGCATTCGAAACCTTGGGCGACCTCACGAGCATCGTCTTTGAAGCGCTTGAGCGTATCGAGTTTGCCTTCGTAAACAATTTGACCGTCACGATCGATTTTGACGATGCTGCCGCGTTGAACTTTACCGGTTGTGACCATGCAGCCGGCAATCATCAAGTTCTTGCCGAATTTGAAGGTCTGTCTAACTTCGGCGGTGCCGATATGCACTTCCTGTCTGGAAGGTTGAATCAATCCCTGGATCGCTTTTTCCAGATCATCGGTAATTTGATAGATGATGTTGTAGGTTCTGATGTCGACGCCGGCGGCTTCGGCCACGCGGCTTGCATTTTGATCTGGTTGAGCGTTGAAGCCGATGATGATCGCATTAGATGATGCCGCCAGGTTGACGTCGTTTTCCGAGATGTCACCAGATGCGGTGCGCAG
>CAJCHQ010000976.1 GCA_903970295.1 Bryobacterales bacterium | reverse complement strand
AAGCGTATAGACTGCTCGGCCAAAAGATCTCGACGAACCAATATGTTCGCGAGCCTCGCCCATGGGCTCCATACCAACGCAAGGCGTGCCGCGTAATTCCAGAATTGTGCGTTTGCTCACAACGCTAAAGAGCCGAGCCATTTTATCGGCATCGCTTTCGCGCAAGTCGAGTGCAGTTTCTATGCCCATGCCTGAATATTTCTCCGCCAGCTTGCGGCCCACACCCCAGACGTCTCGCGCGGCAAAGGTATTTAATATGCGTGTTTGTTTTGATTCGCTGACTTTGGAATAGTCGAAGACACCGTCCAGGATGGCGGTAGTCTTTGCGACATGATTGCACAGCTTAGCCAGGGTCTTAGTTGGCGCGATGCCGACACAGATCGGCAGACCGAGATGTTGCATAACTGTTGCTCGCAAAACTTTTGCAGTTTGTTCAAAGTCAGAAAGACCACCGACCAGTAAGAAACATTCATCGATAGAATAAACTTCCTGTTGTGGCGCGAATGTGCCCAGGATGCTCATGACTCGTGAGGACATGTCACCGTAAAGCGCATAGTTCGAAGAGCGGGCGATCAGGCCCTGTTCTTTTTCCAGGTGTGCCACCTTAAAGTAAGGTACGCCCATCTTTACGCCAATCGCTTTGGCTTCATTGGAGCGTGCCACCACACAGCCGTCGTTATTTGACAAAACTACTACTGGTTTACCCCGCAGACGCGGATCAAATACGCGCTCGCACGAGACGTAAAAATTGTTGCAGTCGACCAGTGCGTATTTTTCTGCAGCCATTTTATAGTGGATGTACAACGCTGGTCGCTACGCCCCAGATTTGCACTTCGTCTCCATCATATCTGGCCGGTGCTACGGCGACATTGTCCGAGACAAGCAAAGTCTTTCCGTCTCGTTTCTCCAGCCGTCTGAGCACGAGCTCACCGTCTACTATGGCAACAACGGTTTTTCCCTCTGTTGCTTTGATGCTGCGATCGACGATGAGCAGGTCGCCATTTCTGATGCCGCTTGCCGCCAGATCATCGCCGTCAACTCGCATGTAAAAAGTCGCTACTCGATTGGTGATCAGCAACTCGTTTAGATCCAGCGCTTTTTCGAGATAGTCGTCGGCAGGTGAGGGAAATCCTGCTGAAGTTCTGTTGCCCGGGGAGGTCATTGGGATTTCCTGCAAATGAAGTCCAATTATATAGAATTTGACCGCCTGTGATAATTCGGTTGATTTTATATCATATAAGGAATATAGACGAAATATGTAATCTGGGGCGGAAGTACCTGTATGCCGGCTGGTGTTTTCACTTCGGTAATATTTGCCAGATTGTCCAGAGGTATTTGAAATAGCATACGATGGTGATAAAGTCAGATGGGTCCAGGCAACTGAGGTGTGCATTGAGCGAATCTTGGGGAACGCTTACGAGCAAGGCAGAGTCGGCAGCGCGCGGCGGAAATTATGCTGAGGCCAAGGATTGTTATAAACAGGCTCTTGCTGATGCCGTAGCTCGCAAAGATGTGCACAATGCCTACTACTCAGCATGCAATCTTGGCGGACTTTTGAGACTTCTCGATGAGTTTGGCGAGGCCGAAAAATTACTCAAGCAAGGCATTCAACTGCGACACGCTTATCCGCAGCAACTTGGGCGAGAGCCGATATCGCCCATAACCGACCTGGAGAGAATACTGGTAAAACAAAACCGATTGTCTGAGCTGGAGCAAATTCATTTGGCAGACTGCGAAAAAATGTTAGCGCTTTTTGGCAAGGATTCCTTTGAGTATCAGATGAGCTTGATGAATCTGGCAAAGGCTTATGGCAGTCATTTAAAAGACATGGAAAAGTGCAAGGTGAATTTTAGAGAGGTGCTCGACTGGTCACGGGCAGCTGAGCCAATCACATGCAAAATGGTGTACATGACCTATGATGGAGTACTGCGAGCCGCCGGGTTGACCGCCGAGGCGGCTGCACTGCAGGAAGAACTTGCTGCTTTTAAGAGCCAATCTAAGGGTTGAGGTGAGAGAATCGGCCATTGGAGCATGCCACTGAAGGTAGTGCTTGTGTTTCGCTTCGGCACTTGTCGATTGTTGCGCTTACTTTCGGGCTCATTTGAATTGCTTCTGCCCGGAGTTATTTGCCATTGCAAAGCAATCGATTGCACAAAATATGCACCCGAAGAAAAATGAGGGCTCCGGCCAAAGCCGAAAACCCTCATCAAAAATGGAGCCGACGATCAGAATTGAACTGACGACCTACGGTTTACGAAACCGTTGCTCTACCAACTGAGCTACGTCGGCGTATTGGGCAATTATAGTGTAGGGCTAATAACTTTACCAAGCCGATAACCCAACGCCTTTACAGTTATCCCTTGAGAACTGTCATTTTTACCTATAAATTAGTATCTCTATCGCCCTCGACACTTATAAGGATGACCTTGGCAAAACGCATATAATACTGATATCCACTATGTTCCTCTTGGCGCTAGCTGCGCATATTTACACCAATTAGACCGGCAATGCAGCTGTAGTCCAGCCTCTTAGTATTTCGCAATAGACCGCAAATAGGCCAGCCATGACCCGAGACGGGCATCAAAAGCCATTCCTTAAATCAAATCTGGGGTACTTCCGCGGGCGCCTCAAGCTTGATAGATTAGTAACATAAACGGTGAGCGGTTA
>CAJCHQ010000975.1 GCA_903970295.1 Bryobacterales bacterium | reverse complement strand
GACTACACACTGCATTTGGTGTCAAGAATATTTCCAAATCGACGATTTGGGTGCCATCTTTTTTTCGGTCCAGATGAGCATTTTAGAAGCTGGGGTTGAGACTTGTCACCACCTATGGTTCTATCTATCTATCTATTGTCTATGGCTCGATGAAGGTCTTTATACGTGACAGATATGCACCTGATCCGATTCGAGCCGAATCGCTTTCGACAATCTTTTTTTTCCAACTAATGGGCATGAAAAATGCTTCCGGTGGGCCAGGCCATTGGTCTATTTGCCAAAGGCAATACACTCCGGTAACTTTTTCTAGGGCAATGGTCGCGACCGCAGAGGCAAATGTGTGATCTGAGGGCTAGGCGGGCATAAAAATCAGAGACAGAAGCAAAAGCGGCTTGCCAAGTGGCCGCATCAGTGATGGAGAGTATGTTAAGCGGGTCGGAGACTGCGAAGATGCCGCCCAGGCTGCCGAGTAATCCCTCGATGGCCGATATTCATCATTACCTCTCAAAAGCGATCGAAAAACGCGGCACGGCTGTCGAGATAGGTTGGTCGCCGCCTGATGGAATGGCCGAGTATCGCCTCAAAGTGCAATGTTCTACCAAGGGTGGTGACGCCGAGTGGAGCATGTATGTTGTCGCCAGCGACAAAGCTAGCCTGGTTTGGACATATGTCAGTTGCGATGTATTGCTCGTTTACAACCTGGTTATGTCTTCATGTGGCGCTGCCGGACCGGCTCCGCCCCAGTTCGAATTGCACGGCATCGGTGCCGGGCGCATACCCAAGACTGAAAATACATTCTATAGGTTGGATTCTATAACGCCGCCTGATCCGTCCAAGTTATCGGACGGAAGAGGGGCTGCCCCCACCAATCTGCGCAACCGTAGCCCACTCAATGGTGACCTCGCTCATGTACAGATGCCGACACTCCTGCAGTCGATATTGATGGCCGGTATGACAGGTTGTCTGGTCGTGAAGAAAGGCAATCGCGAAGCGGAGATATATTTTGACGGTGGCACGCCCACTCATGCCCAAACCGACAATACAGTCGGCGAAGAAACGCTCTACGAATTGCTCTCCTGGAAAGACGGAGACTTTCATTTCGAGCCGGACAAACGCAGTGATGCTGCCACCATTTCGCAAAGCTTAGACACTCTTTTATTGCAGGGCATGCAGTTGATCGATAACGAAGCTTACCTGGCGAACGCCGGTTTGCGGCCGAATTCGGTTCTTGGAAAAAGGCACCATAGTCTCTCGGAAAAAGATTTTGACTCTTCGATTAGCAACGGTTCGGCTCTACCTCTGGCCATGCAGAAGCGTTTCTACAAAGCCGTGGACGGCAAGCAAACAGTCGAACAACTTGTGAGCAAATTGCATCTGCCTCGCAGCCAGTGGGTGCCTCTGATGTGCAACATGTTGCGTTGCGATTTGCTTGTTTTGAGTAATGGCAAAGAAGGCAAAGTAGTGGTGCCGATTCTCGCTCCGAAAGCAATCGACAAGCGGGCGATTCAGAATGTGATGATGAGTTTGCGCCGTCCTGATACGGGCATGTTCACTTACCCGGCATTTCTCTATTTCCTGGAGCAGGAATATTTTCGTGCCTATCGATCGGCTAGCCCGATTTCGATCGTTGTCTTTCAAATGCGCTTGAAAAATAAAGACAGTAAAGATCAAGTGCAAGAGCCTTTGCCGCTCGAAGCAATCGGCGAAGCAGTGAGGAGAATCAGCCGCGTCAAACGTCATGTCGATATGCTCGCCCACTACGAGACATTCGATTACGCTCTACTTTTGCCGAACACGAAATCGCAGGGGGCAGAAGTTTTTTGCCATCGCGTGATCAAGGCTCTGACGTCCCAACCTTTGATTCTCGGAGTCGATCCGGTCAATCTTTCTTTGGCCTTCGGGACAGCTTGCATACCCGAAGATGCGCTCGATCTCGCCTTGCTTCTCTCGGCCGCCGAGGTCGCTAAGAATACGGCTCAGTTGCGTGGCAAACAGCTCTTGCTTTACCGCGACGTGAAATAATTTATTTCGATTCCAGCTTCTTGAGCAGTTCTTCGGCACGGGGCTTATCCGGATCGTTATCTGCCGTCTCGATGAATTTTTTCAATTCGATTGCGGCCGCGTCTGTCTCGTGATTTTTCAGGAGGAGCAATGCCAGGTTGAAGCGTGCGTCGTTTCGATCCGGTGCAAGGACGAGCGTTTGCCTGTAATTCTCGATGGCTTCTGCCAGCCCATCTTCTTTTTTGCTCGTGGAAAGAAACCAGGCGCGGTTGTAATAACAATCAGCTGATTTTTTATTTTGTTTGATCATCGACAGAGAAAGAGCATCTGCCTTTTCGTAATCGGGCACATTGATCAATGCTCTCAACATCGGCGTTTCGAGAGCAATTTTACTCTCGGCATCGTGAGCCAAGTCGAGGGCTCTCGCGTATTGATAGTAAGCGGCTTTCCAGTCGCGATTGCTTTCCAAAATATGACCGAGCTGAATATGCGCTTCGCCGTAATTTGGTGAGTAGGTGCAAGCTTTTTTCGCCCACACCATAGCATCGTCTAGATCTCCGCATTTGGCTGCAGCGCTAGCCTCTTTCAGCATGGGCACAGGGTCGAGCGGGCGACGCCAGCAAAGTTCTCTAAATGTTGCGCGCGCTTGAGAATATTCTTTTTTTGCCATCTGTTGGTCGCCGGTCTCAATCATCCGTTCGAACAGGCTGGGCTTGTTTGCTGCCGCTTTGGCCTTTTTTTCTTTTTCTTCTCTTTCGGCTTTCGACACAGGCGGTTGCAGCGAGTAAGGAATGTCGTCGGCAGAG
>CAJCHQ010000974.1 GCA_903970295.1 Bryobacterales bacterium | reverse complement strand
AAGTTGGCCCTACACGTGCAGCGCCAACAGCCCTTCACCGCTGATGATTTTCTGTCTGTCGGTGCTCAGTTGCCTAGCTATTGTGGTGCTTACATTTTGCGAGCCATTATTTTAGGAATAGGCTATTTATTCTTCATCATCCCCGGCATCATTTTGCATATAAAGCTCGACCAGACCGATTACTTTATCGTCGATCGCAAAATGGGTCCGGTAGCTGCTCTTGAAGCAAGTTGGCGTGTAACTAATGGCGCTGTATTAATGCTCTGGGTATTCGGATTGCTCACTAGCCTTATTCAAATCATCGGTTGGTTCTTATTGCTCATCGGAGCGCTGCCGGCTCAGATGATTGTGATAGTGTCGAAAGCGTATGTATACGATCATCTTGTCGAAACCACCCAGGACGCGACGTTGCTTGGTAAATTGGCATTTGCATCTCCAGCAGTCCTGACGCCACCGCTGGAAGTGCCCGCTCCCGAGTCGTCGATAGTCGTGACGCCACCGGTCGAGTCGAATCTTGACCAGCCGGCTTCTGAAATTTCGCCAGCGTTGCCTCCTAATTTAGCCAAGGAATCGTAGAATATTGTCGAACCTCTGCCCGATGCAGTTTCTTTTGCGGAGTCGAAAATGAATTCGAGGACTGCGGCTCTTAGTAAAATCTGTTTGTTCCTTGCTCTTTCTTGCTTTTGCTCCAGTCTGGCCGTTTTCGGCACAGACACTAGATCTGCACCCGTGCCTGGTTCTTCCGCATCCAGAAAGCCAGCGGCCCCGACTACGAGTGCGACAACTGGTGGCTCGACGCCGTCCCCAGCTGCGGCATCATCTTCACCTTCTCCTTCTGGGCAGTCACTGAGATTTCCCTCAAGCGAAAAAATTGCCGCTCCAGAGCCGACTCCGCTGACACGCATTTCTCCAGGTATCGACAAAGTTCCGCTTGTTTCACCTGTGATTAAATCTGACACGAAGGAAGCTTCCCACACCGTTCCAGAAGTAGATATTTCGGCGACGAGTGCTTCCGTAAATTCGACCCACACACCTGTTTTAAATTGCTCGGTCTCGGAGCAAGCAGAGCAAATCCAGTGGACAGAATGGCATAAAGCATTCCATCAAGCGGTCATGGAAAATCAAACGGCACTTTTGAAGCAGAATAAATCTATTCACTACGGTTTTGCTGTCGTCAAATTCACAGTCACTAATAATCGACACGTCAGTGCCCAAGCCTTGCCACATGATGACCCGACCTTTATCAGCCTCGCTAATGAAGCTTTCAATGGCTACCACATGAAATCGCAGCGTAAAGCCGTTTTTCTCGAGCCCAATCCGAAGTTTGATGCTCTCGTCGTGCGCTGCTATGAAAAGCTGGATAACAGAAAGCTTCTTGAATTTCCTTCCAGCTCTGCTCGAAAGGAAGTTGTAGATACCCGTTGGCATTTGGCCGGAGCCGGTGTGGGCAATTACGTGCGCTGGCGCACCGATGATTATGAGCAGGTGGCTGCCGATCAAGATTCGCAGGCTTCGGGCGGTGGTAGTTCCGATGCGACTGGTTCGACCAGAAATTCGGCCATAAAAGAGATAGGCGGAAACTAGGCACTACTTTGAAACCTGAGTCATAATGGTTCAGGAGCAAGTTTGGTGTCTGGGGGGAATATGGCTGTCTCCAAGATCGCCGTTGGTGTCGACCAAATTGAGTGTTTCGATCAAACCTGCCGTAATTGGCTGGAATTGATGCGGGCTACCAAGCCGGTCGATAGAACAGAAGCCGAAGCCGCGATAAAGGCCCTCTATAAGCAGTTCAATCAGCCGGCACCGCTGGTATTCTGGTGTGCCAGCCCCTGGCAAATGTGGATCATGCCGGGAATTATGCAGATGATGCTGACCCACAGCCGTTTGTGGGATTTGCGAGAGGTTGTCGCCAAAAAATCAGAAGAGCCGTGGCAAGCCGTTTGGGCGGCAGTCAATTCACAATTCACTTTTAAGCGTTATGCACACGTCCGCAGTTTCGCAGCTCGTCGGCAAAGAGATTTTTCTCCTTATCTGGAAGATGTCTACAAAAGTCTCGCGGCGAGGGACCCGGTCAATTCATTTTCGCCGTTGGCTGCGTCTCCTGAAATTAAATTCCGCGGTTTGTTGAACGCTTGCTTCGATCAGGACGAGAGTCCGCTGATCAGGCATCGATTCGAAGCAATGTTTAGAGAAGGTTTAAACACAACTGCCGGCGTGCAAATAGCTGCAGAACTGAGGGGCAGTCCTGATTACCAAATTATTGCTGCGTTGACCGGAGTGTACACGGACGATTCAGTGCTCGGCGAAGAATTCTTTTCGGAAAATACTTCGACAACATCTGAAATTTCCAATAAGCACGAATGGATCGAAGCTGTGTTGCAGCGCTTAGATCCAGATTCGAACAACAATCGTTGGTGGGGTCCGTGGTCTTCCGTATGGCTACCGATTGAAGACTTTGCCCTGCAGAATCTCGATTGTCGAGCCCCGGCTTTAGCTGCTGAATTGGCTATATGGTGTCGGTTGGCTCGGGCTGCCACTGCTTACACATTCTGCCGCGAGATTTGTTTTGTTTGCGAACGTCCGACTTCGATCCATTTCGATGACCGGGCGAGATTGCATAGTGAGAACGGACCGAGTTTTAAATTCGCCGATGGCTTCCAACTTTTTTCATGGCATGGCACCACGGTCCCTCGGCAAGTTATAGAAGCACCCGAAAAGTTAGTCCCCGTCCGTATTCAATCCGAACCGAACGCTGAAATTCGCAGGATCATGATTGAGCGATATGGACCCGGCCGTTTCATTGCCGATGCGGGCGCCAGAATTATCGATCGCGATCGCCACGGCACTTTATATCGATGTTTGATGAATGATGACGAACCTTTAGTGATGGTCAAGGTAGTGAATCGCACTGCCGAGGCGGATGGCACTTTTAAAGAATATTTCTTGCGCGTGCCACCGGAGATTACCACTGCTCGTGCTGCCGTTGCCTGGACATTTGCTCTAGACCCAGAGCAATATCAACCTGATTTAGAGACATAAAATTGATGCTGGGAAAAACTGTCTATAAAAGTTAGGTATCGCTTGGCAGCTGTCTTGACGTTTCATTTACGCCGTCAATTGATAGACTTAGTCGTGTACAAATGAGGTGCTTGAGATGAAAACGACGCGCGACTACTGGAAAAGTTTTGCAACTGGTTTTGTAGTATTGACCTTCGCGTGGTTCTGCAGCAGTTCATCAGTGCAGGCAGACACTGAGTCCGGTCTATTTGTTTATGGTGGCGGTGATTCGGAATCGGGTGGTGCTGCCGATACTGGGGCTGTCAGCGAAACTGGCGGGGTGCTATGGGGGCAAGGAAGCACTGAGTCTGGTGGTCCTGCCGACACAGGGGCTGATTCAGATTCAGGCGGTTTGGTCGAGGTCGGTAACTCGAGCGAATCTGGTGGCCCTGACTACACGGGTAATTCAAATGAAACAAGATTGAGATTGCAGTCTTACGTAAAAAGCTACAAATGGTAGATAGGCGCCTGGAGCCATCAGGCTGTATTACGCCCGCAAATCCAGAGAAAGAAAGAGCCAGCGCAAGCTGGCTCTTTTCATGAGGTTTTTGTCAGGAGCTGGTGAACTTAGCCTTTTTTGGCTGAGTTCGGATCGTTGGTGTCTACGAAGCCGAGGCTCTTAGCTTTTTCGTGATCCTTTTTGGCTAAGTCCCCATACTCTTGGGCTTTGCCGGCATCTTTCTTAGCCAGACCTTCGTACGCTTCTGCTCTGTTGAAGTAGGGAGAGCCACTTCTGTGGTCCAAACTAATTGATTTGTTGCAATCGTCGATTGCTTTTTGCAATTCCCCCGAGTGACGGTACGCGTGACCACGGTTGGTATACGCTACTGCTAATTTGGCATCGAGGTCGATCGCTTTATCGCAGTCCTTGACCGCTTTGTCATATTGACCCAAGCCAATATATGAATGCGCGCGGTTCGCGTAAGCAAGCGCAAAATCCGGCTTCAACTCAATTGCTTTATTAGCATCGGCTAGTGATTTGTCAGACTTGCCTAATTTATTTAGGGCATGCGAGCGATTAACGTATGCCATCGCCTGTTTGGAGTCGAGGCTGATAGCTTTATCGGCATCGGCAATTGCTTTATCGAATTGGCGCGTTTTGTTATAAGCCCACGAACGATTGACGTATGCAGAAACAAGTTTCGGATCGAGCTCTTGGGCCTTGGTGCTGTCTTTTATCGCATCGCCGAATTTGTACATTGCGCTTTCGATACCAGCCTTATTGCTATAAGCGCGGGCATAACTTGGACAAATTTTGATTGCGTCGTCGAAGCACTTGAGTGCTGCGCTATTTTCGCCTTTGCTGGCATGCTCATGGCCTTGCTTGACGGCCTCGTAGGCAGCCTTCGTGTAAATCTCAACAGGAATTTTCTTGTTTGCTGCAGCGTCATCGGAGGAGGCAGAATCGGCAGCTTGAGAACTCGGGATGCTGGAACAACTGAGAGCCAGCATGAGAATGGGCGACCAGGCGGAAACACTTCTAAAATGCGATCTGGAAAACATCTTGGCAAACCTCCTTCAAGATGATGACATTATGCCAGGTCAGAAGCTTGCTTCCCAGCACTATGAAAGGAAAGCTTACCCATATACTGTTATGTTTCCGGTGCCACGGTCTGGTGACTTATGAATCTCTCCAAGCAACTTCTCTTTTTAGCCAAATCTGTTGCTCTTCTCGCTTTGCTGGTGCTGCCTTTCCTGACATCTCCGGGACGTGCCGCCCTCGAGCTTGGCACGATCAAAATGCCGCCTGGTTTCAAAATCGATCTTTATTGCGACAATCTGCCATCTGCCCGACAAATGGTGCTTTCACCAAAAGGTACATTGTTTGTCGGTTCACTCGAAAGCAAGGGGAAAGTTTACGCTGTTGTCGATGAAAACAAAGATGGCAAAGCTGACCAGACCTACACGATCGCCAAAGACCTGTTTTACCCCAATGGCGTGGCGTTCCGAGATGGCAGTCTCTATGTTGCTGAAATAAATCGCATTCTTCGTTATGACAACATAGAAGAAAATTTGAGCAATCCTCCGGCACCGGTGGTGGTGTACAAAACGCTACCGAGCGAAACCCATCATGGCTGGAAATATATTCGCTTCGGCCCTGACGGCTTGCTCTACGTACCGATTGGCGCCCCATGCAATGTTTGTGTTCGCGAAGATGATGCGCGGTTCGGGTCGCTATGTCGAATGCATCCAGACGGCACTGGCTTCGAGATTTACGCTAAAGGCATTCGCAACACAGTCGGTTTCGATTGGCAGCCAAAAACCAAAGAATTGTGGTTCACCGACAACGGACGCGATATGTTGGGTGACAATCTGCCGCCTGACGAATTGAATTATGCACCGCATGCGGGCATGAATTTTGGCTTTCCATTTCGTTACGGCAAAAATATTCCCGATCCAGTTTATGGTGCGCGCGACAAAAAAACAGAATTCGTGCCCGCTGCCATGCCCCTTGGTCCGCACGTGGCCTCGCTAGGCGTGCGCTTCTACGACGGCAAGATGTTTCCCAAGGAATATCAAAACCAGGCATTTATTTGCGAGCATGGCTCCTGGAATCGTACAGTTAAAATCGGATATCGCATCACGCTCGTGACCATGCAAAACAACAAACCGGTTGATTACAAAGTTTTTGCCGAAGGCTGGTTGCACGATAACAAGAAAGATTGTTGGGGGCGCCCTGTAGACTTATGCCAGATGCCCGATGGTGCTTTTCTAGTGTCTGATGAATTCGGCGGTCGTATTTTTCGCATTTCCTATGCGGGCAAAATAGTCGGCACTGCGCAAATTGCCGATTTGAAGAGTGCCTATCCTGGAAAATGATTGAGATTTCGGCAGGGTTGGAGATTCACTAAGGCGACGCGGAAGCGGCTCGAGCTGCTGCAGCAATGCGAGCCTATGCTGCGCAGCTCAGAGAAAGTCATCAGGTCAGTTTCTGGTGGGACTGAACTGAGAATTTCTGCGAATGTCTATCAATCTTTTATAAGCTCCTGCCGCGATCGTAACCAGTATTGAGACTATCGAAATTGTCAGTCCGATCGAAAAGCTTTGCGGCCGAAACTCGAATTTGACCAGATGTTTTCCGGCCGGCACAAGCACTGCCTTGAATGCGTAGTTAGCGCGAATAATTTTTGCTGGTTCGCTGTCAATTGTGCAAGTCCAACCCTTGAAGTACTGGTCTGCGATCACCAGCAATCCCTTTCTATCACGCTCTGTAGACAGAATAATTTGTCCCGACGGGGCATCAAGCAGGGCAATTTTCTCTATGTCAGCTTTTTTCTCTGTGCTTACTTTTTCCTCCACGAGTGCCGTAGTGACTGGATCAAAAGCTTTACCCTCCTGGAATCTAGATTTCTTGATCACCCTTAGTGCCTCGCCGGCACTAAGCACCACGGCATTTTCAACAAATCGAAACCGGGCCAGTGCGCGCTTATTTTCAAAAATTAGGGGCTTTGCATCGGGTGCGCTTAGCAAACTAAATCTTTTGTTTGAACCGCCAGCGGTGCTCTCTTCAGCGGTGGTCGTTTCTTCAAATTTACTACGCAACGAATTTGGGATGACAAAATAACGAGCTGACGCCAGGTCGAGTGACGTATCTGTATAGGCGCATGCATGCAGTGTCGTGCCGGTGCCACCGTCTTCGAAGAAGGCTGCGGAGCGAGCTGTTTCAAGAGGACTGTAAAAAAGAACAGAACTCACATTCCAGAGGCTGGGGATGTTCGGGCTACAGTCGGTAGGCTCCGCGCCAGTTCCAAACGGGGCAATCAGCCGAAATTGCGGGTCCTTGAGCGCACTCAGTTGTTGGCTGATTGAAAGCGAGGGTTGCAATAGATCGGCTGTGACTATTTTGAATTTCCATTCGCTAAAAGCAGCGCAGCTCGATAGGTCCGCAATCGTCACTAAAATCAGCACGATGGTGAAACCTTTAATCCCTGGTTTCCAACACCAGACCACGAGAATCACGAAGGCTGCAAAAAACAGCAGCAGTGGGAGCCCGACGTAGATATTGCTCAGTGGCGATAGGCTGAGCGGTGCTGTGCTCAATATTTTGTAGTGGGCGTTCAAATATTTGATTGATCGTCCGTACGACAGAGACATTAACGCCGCCGTGATCAGAGACGACGTCGTGATCAATCGCAATCTCGATCGAGTGTCGGGTAGTTTTTGCAAGGCAGAGAGGCCAGCACCAGCAAGCACACTGACTGCCAGGTCGAAGAGCAAAACGAAACGTCCCGGGCAACGGAAGTAATTGATCACTGGTATGGCATAAAGCACTTTTCCCAGCGGAGTGTCGTCACCTGCTGCGGCGAGCAAGCCCGAGGCTGCGAGAAAGAGAAAAAACCATTTCGATTTATCTGCTTTGCGATCGAGAAGCGCAACCAGCGAAAGGATGAAGGGCAGGATACCGGCATAACCGCAAAGCTCTGTTGTATTCCAGGCTCCGAAATAAGGCGACTGACCGTACGCGACTGCTCCTGACGGCGGTGGCGCAAAACAGATGAAGGGAAAAAATATTTCGACCAGCTGTTTTGGTGGCAAGGAGAAGGAGGCGAAAGTATCGTAGGTGATCGACTTTCTTGTACTGGCTCGAGCCAGTTCGGATGTCGGTACAAATTGAAGTGCAGATAATCCGACGCCTAATGCAAAAAGAAGAGAGTAAGTGATTAAAAGTTGCAGCCAGTTTTTTCCTGACCGTATCGCTGTGAAAATCGAATAAGTGCCGCCGATTATCAACTCGAGAATGAATATTTGGCTGTGACCGCCGAGAAAGCAGCAGGCAATGCCGATCTGTCCGACAGAAAACCATGTCGCCTGAAAACCGCTTTTAAGCTTGCTAATGGCCAGCAACAACAAGGGAATCCAGGCCGCTGCATGAATCATGGCCGTATGACCGAGATGTGCTGCCATAAATCCGCAAAGTGCATAAGTGATACCACTTAAGGTGGCGCTAAGTTTAGATTTGGTTTCGTGCAAAACGAATGCATATGTGGTGCAGGCCGCAATGAAATAAGCAGAGATCACCAATAAGTTGAAGTTGCCGATCGCTTTGCATACGAGGGCGACCGGGTACCACATCTCTTGTTGCGGGTCGGCGGCCAATGGCATACCGCAGCCGACTAGGTTCGACCACAGGGTCACTGGACTGAGCAGCGCCGGCAGAGAGTAGCTGAGAGCGTCGCCAGGCGCTAAAAGGCGTCCCTGCGACCAAGTTGGCGAAAAGAACAAAGCAAATAGAACAGCGAACCCAAGGCTGACAAGCGCGGCGTGTCGCAGTCCCTGGCTTTTCGACGCGTTATTTTGGGAGCCCGAAGGCGTCTGTATTGCAGCGTCCGTAAGGTTGCCTTCTCTCTTGGGCGGGGCGACCAGGCTATTCTACTATCGCCGCCTGACCGAATCACAAGTCCTCGCCTGTGGATACCCACTTTGCGTTTCGATACTGGCGTGACTACGCAGGGCGTTGGGTATGTAGAACTAGGGAAGTTTTGGCTCCAAGTCGCACAGAGTCAGTTTAGAGGAGCAAGTCCATGGTTTCAGAGGTGACGGCAACCTGGCAGCAGCTTTTCGAGCAAGGCAAGAACGCCTACGCAAACAACGATCTTGTCAGTGCCGAGGATTTGTTCAAAACCGCTTTCGAACAAGCGCGTTATAACGGAGCTCCCGAAGATGCTCTCGCCGAGATGTCTTTTAACCTGGGCGTTTGTTATCACAGCAAAGAAGACTTTTTCAATGCCGAAAAATGCTATACCCAAGCTTTGTTTAGCGCTGAGCGAGCATATGGTGCTAACTCTGCTGATGTGTCGACGATATTACGACATCTCGGCAGTGTCTATAAGCTAACCAATCGTGCCCAGGAAGCCAGGGATGTATTGAGACGAGCGGACGCCATTGATGCAACGTCATCAGACCAATCAGACCAATCGGACGAATTTGTACCTCCAATTCTTGATCCGATTTTGTCTGAGATAGCCGCAGATCCTTCTCTGGATTCAGCATTTGATGAGTCAGCCAGCAGCAAACGCACAAACAGGGCATCTGCATCAAGCCAGGATGGTGCACCATCCACCTTGTTGTTGCCATCGTACGAAGAGAATCCGACGATGAGTCTCCCGGCTTTGGATCATTTGTCTTTCCCGAACCAGGAGTTGCATCCGCGTTCGCCTCAGTCGGATCTGTCTCACTTCCAGTCGGAGCGATCAAGCAGCGCTTATGAATCGCGAGGTTCGTACGATTCCGGAGTGTCTTCGCCAGCACGCCAGCCCATGCCGGCGAAGCCGCAATATCCGGAGCCAGCGAAGCCGCAGTATCCGGAACCAACAAAGCCTCAGTACCCGGAGCCCGCGCAGCGCCCAGTTTCTCAGCAGAATCGCCTGCCCGGGCAGCCGTTTGTGCAAAAGCCGGCACCAGGCTCGACCAACAACAGACTTCCTGCTCGCAAAGTTTATTCCGGTAGCGTACGAAGCCATGAGGGTTACGATGAACGCGTGGCGAATGCCGCTCAGAGAACGCCTCAAGGCTATGTGGATGTGGACGAATTAGTGCATCCGCGTGAGAAGTTGTACGGCAACTTTTCTGCAGTTTTTGGTTGGTTCATCTATGGAATGAGTGCTCTTCTGCTGGTTGGATTGATACTTGCTCCCTTAGCATTGCTAGGCAGCTATATTGTTGGCGGCCTGAATCTCGGCGCTCTGCGCAGCCGAGGGATAAAAGTGTCGCCCGACCAATTTCCCGAGGTCAACGATCTGATCGAAAAGTATTGCACGCTCTTGCGAATGGAAGTACCGGAAGTATATGTCATTCAAGAGCATGGACTTCTCAATGCTTTCGCGAACAGGCTGCACCGCAAGGATCGACTGGTCATTTGTTCCGAGGTTCTTGAATTGGCATACAAGCACGGTGAGCGTGAACTTGCGTTTGTCGTAGTGCATGAACTGACCCACGTCAAAAGAGGACATGTCCGCTGGGCCTGGCTGCACATTCCCGCTGACATGATCCCGTTTCTCGGCAGTGCTTATTCCAGAGCCTGCGAGTACACTTGCGATCGCGTCGCCATGCACCTCGTCCCTGATGGTGCCCTCTACGGATTGGTGGCACTGGCTACGGGCACCAAGCTTTATCGTCGGGTCAATTTGCAAGCGCTTTACGATCAACAAGATGAAGAGTGGGGATTCTGGACGTGGTATCACGAGATTCAGTCAACGCACCCCAACTTGATTAATCGAATTCGCGCTATCGGCTTGGCCGATCAATTGGTCTCCAG
>CAJCHQ010000973.1 GCA_903970295.1 Bryobacterales bacterium | reverse complement strand
TGTGCCAATCGTAGGTGGGCGAGTTACTCATCACACCCAGCGGATTATCATGTAAGTGCAGCTTGCCACCAACGTACTCGATTACGATGCTCTGACCCGAGGCATCATGCACAACAAAATGAACCTCGGGTGCAAACCCCCAAGTTTGAAATACCACCCCTGGTACCACTACCTTGCTGATGTTCTCTCTAACTTCGGAGACACTAGCGAAGTTTTCCAATATCCACGAACCAAGTTCCCATGGAGCTAATGTATTATCAGCATCGCTAGCGACATACGGCATGTATCCAGCGGACGTGGGAAAATAGAATAACCCTGCGGCTAAGCCTTTTTCATTGATGCCGTCAAATATAAATGGCAATCCGACACCATTAGCACCCACACTGGCATATTTGGACTTCCACTGAAGACCTTTTTTTCCGTCCGGCGTGGTCCCTGATCGGGTATATCCACGAGGCACCATAATCACGTCTGACTGCAAATCAAGCGCAAATTCCAATGTTCGGGCATGCACCACCGAACCATCCTCAGCTTTCAGGCGGATACCAGTGCAGGCTTGAACTTCTCGAAAAAAACCAGACAACAGCGTTGAGCAAGCAATGATGGTGAGAACGAATATTCGCGAGAACTTGCAGTGTGTCATATTTATTCTTCTCTGGCTATAACGATGAGGAACGATCTAGTCGCCGATTAACTCTACCCGAAAAGGATCATCCATGATCGAGAAGCATCGCTGGAATGGACAAGTATTATCTGTATCTGCCAAAAGCATTGTTTTAGCGCGCGATACGTGTTTGCAAAGCTTTCAATATCGGCTCTCGCCATTGGCGAGTTTCAGGATCATAGGCACCAAATCCCGAGCAAAACTCCCAGTAGGCGGTTGACATATTGCGTTTCTGTGCTTCGGTGAGAACAGCTTTTGTCCATCGAGCACGCGAATCCATAGCGGCTTTAGAAAAAGCACCAAACTCACCCAGGTATAGGGGAAGATCATGTTCATGTCCCCAGTTGTAAGCCTTGTCAAAATCGGAGGAGAGCTCGGCCGTTTCTTTCTCTGCGCCGGTCCAAGTCGTACCAAGCCATGCATTGCTCTCGGCACCGATCCAGCTCGCACCTTGATGGGTGAAATGAATTGGCGAATAGTAGTGCACGGTCACTAAAAGATTCTTGTCAGCGGGCAGTTGCAATGATTGAAGTTGATCGATGCTGTTCCAGTTCACCGGACCAACGACAACGCACCGGTGCGGATTTGTAGCGCGCACTATATTTAACGCACGATCGAACATTGCATTCCATTTATCAGCATCCATCTTTTTCGCCGGCTCGTTATAAATTTCGAAAGCCACGTCCTCGGGTTGATTGGCGAAATGTTCCGAGATTTGCTTCCACATAGAGAGAAAACGTTCCGTATGGGCCCCCGGGTTTTCCTCCATTTCCCCGTAATGATGCATGTTTAGGACCACCGCTAGCCCATTCGCGCGAGCCTGTTTAAGCGCCCACTCGACACGCTCGACAAAAGCCGGCTCCAATGTATATGGAGGCTCGGCACCAGCATGTGTGGACCAACTTACAGGCAGCCGCACGTGAGTAAAGCCGGCCTCTTTAATCAGGCGAAAATAATCAGCTTGCAACACTACACCCCAGTCACCTTCTTTAGGCGCCTCCAGTGCGTTGCCGAGATTGATACCAGTTCCCAATCTGCGGTTGAAGTCGTACGCATTTTGTGCCTGGGCAGCCTGCCCCTGCACAAGGTCTAGCGCGCACACCAAAAAGCCCAACCAGAATGAAAATGAAAAAGCCCGTTGACCGAATCGTCGAGGTCTCGCCTTCGAACTACATTTCACTTCTCTTACCTGCTGCATTCTTCGTGCCAGGCTTTTGTGCGTAAAGCCCGTGCGTGTGAGCGAGGTCCTGCATCTTTTGCTGACCAAAGTCGCCAGCGGTCTGCGCCGCGACGCTAATCGCTTGACGCGATAATTATGCGCTCGAGCTGAGCGTATGTAAACAAGGAACTTTTTTGTCGCCATCTAGTTCCATCTGCTTAACCAACTACGCTATCAAAGGGAAACTAGAATGAAACGTCGTCACAACATTTTGTCTATCGCTGCAGGTGTAATCGGAGTCGGTGCAACAATTTCAGCGATAGTGAAACAGCTGCGTGAGACAAGCTTCCGGGATAAAGTCGTACTGATCACCGGTGGCTCGCGCGGACTCGGCCTTGAGATTGCTCGCGTTTTCGCCCAGGAAGGGGCAACTCTTGCGCTTGTTGCGCGCGATGGTGATGAATTAGACAGAGCGCGATCGTTTCTCAATCTCGATCCCTACAGGTTGTATACTTTCAGATGCGATGTCACTAGCAAACAAGAAGTCGAACACACGGTCGCCACGATTGCGCGCGAGTGCGGCGAAGTCGATATCCTTATAAATAATGCAGGGCTGATCGAAGTCGGACCGATGCAAGAGCAGACTTTAAAGGACTACGAAGATTCGATGAATACTCACTTTTGGGGTCCACTCTACACGATGGCAGCAGTGCTACCGGCGATGAAACGCAAGCATGAAGGAAGGATCGTCAACATCGCATCAATCGCCGGTTTGATTAGCGTGCCGCACCTTTTGCCTTACTGCGCGAGCAAACATGCCCTGGTCGGCTTATCAGAGGGAATGCGAGCAGAATTGCTCAGACAAAATATCTTTGTGACCACCGTTTGTCCCGGTTTAATGCGCACAGGAAGCCCCAGGAACGCTGACATAAAGGGCCACAACAAAGTCGAGTACGCGATGTTTTCGATCATGGACGCGCTGCCAGTGACGAGCATCAACGCTGAGGAGGCGGCGAAGCAAATTGCAAACGCTTGCAGATATGGAGATGCCAATCTCGTCATATCAATGCAAGCTCAGGTGGCCCGTATCGCACACGCAATTGCACCAAATCTGATCGGTGATCTGCTTGGATTGACTAACTTGTTTCTTCCTCAGGAAGGTGGCATTGGCAGTGCTACCGCGAAAGGGAAAGACAGTGAAAGCTCAATATCACCCTCAATCTTGACGAAACTGTCGGACGACGCCGCGGTTCGCAACAACGAGCTGGGGTAAGCTCACAAATTGCCATTAAAAAGGCGCCTTAGGGGCGCCACTTTTGTTGTTTAATGCACTTCGAATCCTGGGGACAGGTTACATCTTTTTGAAGGATTGAATCGCTTGTGCCTTGTAAACTCATTGACGAAAGGACAGTGTTCTGGTTCCTGGGTTTAATCTCCATTCATAAAGCGACTGAGCATAAAGTGCGATTGTCTGCAGCTGAATTGGCAAGAACGTCACCCGTGGTGGTCTTCTTCGACCGTAATCGACCCAAGTCGCGCTGCTGTCATCTGCTGTAGAGCAAGGCTGGGCGGGGAACTGACTCAAGTCGAGAGCGTCGATACCTATATACATAAACAGTGAATCGAGGGAAAACTCATGGCTCACGTGAACGATAACGAACCGGTCCGCGTGGATAATATGCAAGCGAACCGCGGTGGTGACACAGCGGGAATTGCATTAGGCATTGCCTTTGCGATCGCATTCATCACCTTCGTTATTTTGTATGGCAGTGGCATGACCGGTCAAAGCATCCACAACTTGGGCCAGAAAATGGATCAGCAGCGCACTGATGTCACGGGCGCATTGCCTGGCGCCGAAAAAAGTTCGTCCAACTAGAGACCCCTTACTGTAGGTATCGACGTCGAGCCTCAGCCGTGAGAGAATCGCCCAGTTCCGCGCCCTCGCAAACTGGAGACAGTCGATGCTGAAAAACCTGACCTCACTGATCATAGCGCTAGTTGTGGCACCGTCGTGGCTTTCAGTGTGTTCGGTAACGGCACAAACAGATGCATCTGAGGAGCAGGGTGCAAGTCCGGGACTGCGTGGCACTTTGCCTGTTCCTGTGATCAGGGAACCCACCCTGGAACAACTTGACACAACTAAAGGACAGAATTGGCGGCGAGCAAGCATGCAGCTGTCCGGTTCGATGTGCCAGGGATGCTTGCTCGAACTCGAGGGAAAACTGCGCCATCAGCTGGGCGTAACTTTTTCGCACGTCACCCGTGAACCGGTTCCGCAACAGCAGCAGTCAGACAAGATCGTACACAAGGTTGCGACCGCGGTTGTTATTTACGACTTGCGCTTTATCGATTTGAACGAAATCGAGAAATGTGTCAAGCACAACGAGTACAAAGCGTCCGAGATCGTCGAATCAGCAAAATGGTAGCGTTATCTCGCCGCCAGGGCAGAGAAAATGCCATCTATATTAGTCATTGGTTTCTTCAGAACAGAGGTAATGATTATTCCTTCGCACGATGAAGCCACCCAGGCTGAAACTAAAAAGAAAACAATTCCACTCAGTCGGGTCTGCCAAAAAGCGATCACGCCAAAGAACATTGCATAAGCACAGACTCTGGAAAAGATGGTGTGATAAGCCGGGTATTGTTTCAATTTGAGCAGAGCGAGCAAACAATGGAATCCCTGCACCGCCGCTCCTAATAGGATACACCAGCCACATTTGCTAAGATCGGCCGGGCAAGCGGTGAAAAGAAATATTGTCACTGCGATATACAGCATCAAATCTGAAATACTGTCTAGCTTAGCACCACATTCGGTGCACCAATTGAATCTTCGAGCGATGAATCCGTCGAGCATGTCTGACACCCCAGCAATCGCAAATAGCAGCAGGAAATAGTCAGCTCCATGGTCGGCGCGAAGTACGATCAGCAAAAGCAAGATGGCTGCTGCGAGCAAGCGGGCGCTCGTAATGATATTAGGAATGTTTGACATGAAGACATCCATGCTGCGCTACACATGCTGCAGCATAAATTGAGATTATTCATTGCTACGATGCAGCAGCACACTTGAGCAAGTGTATGGTAACCGCGGAAAATTTTTAGCGATAAGAGCTGTAAGCGTGACGATGACCGTCACTACCAACGACGTTGTCATATTGAGGTTGTTCATCATGCACAAAAGGTGAGGTGGGCATCGGGCTTGAGTGCCGCCGGGCTATCCGAACCTTTCGTGTTGAACTGATTACGGAAAGACGCTTCCCTTTCACATCACTCAATTTAGCCTTCGTGGCTGGCAGAACATTAGTTTTGGAGCTGACAGCAGGGAGCCGTTGATATTGTCTCGGGGGCGGTGTATTTGATGATGCGACCGGCTTACCTCCCGTGCTTGCATGCCCCAACCCGAGAGTCGCCAACATCGCAAGACCAACGAATGCAAGAGTGCATGCCACCAGTTTCTTGGAATGAAGAGCAAGAATCTTGAACGGAGTCGGGCCCAAACCCGACGCCTGACCCGAATTAGCGGACGGTCCTGTTCTTGCTGCGGACGCCGGTATTGCTGCGGACTCTGATCCTAACACAGCTGCGTTTTCAGCTGCTGTTGCTACTGCGGACGCTGGTACAACTTCATCTACAATCTCTCCCCGTGGCTGCGTAACATCGGCAAGCACGTGTGCGCTGCGGATGGAATTGAGCTGGGCATCTTTCTGTTCTTGTTTCACCGCGTCAGCAGTGAGCATCTTCTGGCGTATTGCTTTCAATTCTTCTTTGAACTGACTCATTGTTTGGAAACGCTCCGCCGGTTTTTTCGCCAGAGATTTGAAAACAGCAGCTTCGAGGTCGTGCGGAAGATCGACGCCCGGACACACTTGCGAAAATGGCGATGGCATCTCGCTTATATGTTTTTGCATAGTTTGCAGCATGCAATCAGAAGCGAAGAAGTTGTGACCTGTGAGTGCCGTGTACATCAGACAGCCCAGCGAGTAGATGTCAGAACGAGCATCCAGTGCGGAGCCATGACACTGTTCAGGGCTCATGTAGGCCGGGCTACCGTACAGTTCACCGGTTTTCGTAATAGAGCTAGATGCGGTATCTAGTGCATCTATGATTTTGGCGATCCCGAAATCTACGATTTTGACGAAATCGGTGCGGTCATCATCATTTATAAGCATAATATTGCTCGGTTTGATATCACGATGCAACACACCATTCGCGTGTGCGTGTGACAGAGCAGCACAAATTTGAATCGAAATATCGAGCATTCGCAGCGGTTTGAGGCGATGTTCCTTAAGCATCACTTCGTCGAGACTGACGCCATCCAGAAAGGGCATCACCATGTATGGATGCCCTTCCGGCGTGAGACCGAAATCATAGATCGTCAGTATATTAGGCATGCCCAATCGGCTGGCTGCCTGAGCCTCTAGCCGGAAGCGCTTCAAGGCATCGATGTTCGTCAACATATTCTGGTGCAGCATTTTGATCGCGACGATTCGATTCATCATCAGTTGCCGAGCCTGATACACCGTGCCCATGCCGCCAGATTTCAGCGTAGCGATAATTTCGTAGCGCTCGTTCAGGATGCTGCCAACACGACGATCCGCGTTGATTGGCAGTAACGACTTGTGATCGCACGGGCAAATTCGTAATTCGCTCGGGTACTGGTTGCCGCAGGCAACGCAAACCATCTGCGGACTATTCATCGAACGCGAGCCCTCCCTCGGCAAATGGAAAGCTCGAAACTTCGTCGCAGAAGTGGTTCTGTCCAGCTTCTTCGCAGGCAGCATACCCAGGCGGCGGTGGTAACTGATAGGACACGCAGACTCCCGGATCCTAAACTAAAAGGTGGAATTTACTGCCGAGATCGCCCGCTACTCGGTCGGGGCCTCGCAATGAGGCTGGTCGGCCGAGTGACGGAGCCGTCCTGGTTCGGTTCCCGCTTCGCCGAATTTATCTTCGAAACCCTTATTCAGCCTGGAACCTCTGGCGCTACAAGACTACCGAGCTAGCATTGAAGAGCTTGTGTGAACGCTTAACCTACAAAATTCTTGGCTTAAACCATATTGCAAATCTAGGCCGATTTTCTCTTTGTCTTGAAACGGGCAACAGTATTTCTTAACGCGTCTTCTCTCCGGCGAGTTTCCCGGAGGTGTTTGAATTCATCAATCGGGTTTAGTTTGCAGATCAGGAATTTCTCAGCGGAGCCTACTTGTAGTAAGGATTCAGGCGGATATACGACACAAGGCTCGTAAGAAGTTTCAAGTGCCAACACATCATGAGAGGACTTCCAGTGCACCGGCATGTAATTCAATTCAGGTGACGCGTTGGATTGATCACGAATTATTGTGATCGGTTTCTTTGAACAAACTCGTTCAAAGCGCTCAAATTTCTTGGCCGTCACTGAGGCGTCATAGCACTTTTCTGCGATCATTTGAAAAATTCTCTCGAACATAGTTCCCCTTTCCCTTCATCTCGGTCGTGCGGTAGCAATATTTCGCTAATGATTCAAATCTATCGTGCAGACCCGCTTACTACATCACGCTGCCTAGGTATCCCCCACAAAATTGACAGCAGGAGCTGATCTTGTAAAACCTATGGCTCATCCGTGCGAACCTGTCGTGAGATATCGATCCGCCGGTCTGTCCTAAATCCAACCGATTTGAGAGCCATTCTGGGTAGATTAAATCATGGGGAAAAGCCTTTGAATCATTTCATTGCCCGTCTTCCACGCAGAAAATCTGTTCTGGCAATTATCTGCAGCATGTTACTGCTCTATTTTGTGCTGTCACCGCTAATGGTCGCCAGAGCGCTTTTGTTCGTACCGCAGAAATATTCCTCAGAGAAATACAATATCCCTTCCGTTTTGGGCATTCCGAGAGAGGATGTCCGTTTCAGCACTGTCGCCGGCAAGTGCCTGCACGGATGGTATTTCATCCGTCCGGGCTCGAGATATGTTTTGATCATCGATCACCCGCAGGGCGGCAACATAGCGACCCATGTCGGTCTCGCCGCCACCGGTTTGCTTACTGGCAGTTCTGTTCTTCTATACGACTACGAGGGTTTCGGCAAGAGCGAAGGTGAACCCTCGACCCAAGCGTTGCTTGATGATGGATTGGCCGCGTACGATTTCATTGCTAAGACAAAATTGGTGCCGGCAAACAAAATAGTGGAGATGGGTGTTTCGCTGGGAACGGGAGTTGCATCTTATGTGACAGCGCATAGAAAATGCGCCGCCCTGATCTTGATCAGCCCGTACGCTTCGCTCAGGCAAGCCAGTCGAGACCACCTGCCTTGGCTAAATCTGTATCCGGACTTTGCATTCCCACAGCCGGATCTGTCGCAGGACGAGATGATCAAGACCAATATTTCGATGCCACTTTTGATTGTGCACGGCGAAAAAGACAATCTTGTTCCAATGAAAAACGCCCAGCAAATATTCAACGCAGCCCGGTGTCCAAAGAAGCTGGTGATCGATCCATCGACACATCATGGCGATTACAAACTGACTTTTTTATCGCAAACCATTCTCACCTTTCTTGCGAGTCTGAAGTAACGACCACGTCACAGCCAATGTGCATCATTTACTAGTGCTCACTTCCAAACACTCAAACAGATGAACGCGTAAATGATGATATTTGCCCATTGAGCCAGTGCATCCAGGTCAGGAGCTAGAAAAAGGTGATAATCCCGAAATCGTTTGAAGTAAATAAAAATGCGACCAATTCAATAGGAATGCATTCGGATAGTCTTTTTAGCGCGACAAACTTATCGGATCCGGCGAACTTTCGCCGCGTCAAAGATGATCTAGCTGTCCGCCCAAAGTCTAACGACATACCTGGCTCGATGCCGGATAAACCATATGCACTAGATCCGAACAATGAGCAGCAGTTTTCTCAATTCGTCGCAAAAACTCTACGAACTGAACTCAATTTGCCTGAAAACGCGGATTCAAAGGCTGTTGTGGATGGATATATTAGAGCCGAAGTAGATGCCTACAAGCATTCGACCAAGCCTATTCAGAGTCTCGTGCAGAGAGAAAATGGTCTCGACCCGAACAAATCATATTCTGATAACCAGCTACAGCAGAAATTCACCACTAATTTGAAAAAATATTTTGACATTCAAAGTGGTCCGAAGGAGAGCGATCAGTTGGAAGGCAAGATAGTCCAGGAGATGTTCCTCCAATACAAAGCTCTTCATATGCCGCGCGATTGATTGGTATAGCTAAGGCGCGATTGCCTATTTTGGCTTAGAATAAGGCTCGTAACGCTAACCTTCGCCTGAGCCATGCTAATTATCAGCCCGCGTATCCAAATACCGACCGACGAATTCGAGTTCTCTTTTGCACGCAGTGGGGGACCCGGCGGGCAGAACGTCAATAAAGTCAGTAGCAAAGCCGTGATGCGTTGGGCAGTGGCAACAAGTCCGAATTTACCCGAAGACGTGCGGCAAAGATTCATGGCGAAATACAACAGCCGCCTCACGGGCGACGGCGAACTCGTTTTGACCAGTCAACGCTATCGCGATCAGAGTGGCAATATCGAAGATTGTCTGGAGAAACTGCGAGAGATGCTGGCGGCTGTCGCTGAGCGACCAATTCCGCGGCGTCCGACGAAACCCAGCCGGGCAGCCAAGTTACGTCGCGTGGAAGCTAAAAGAGATAATTCCGCGAAGAAAGAACAACGTCGCGCGCCGCACGCAGACTACTGAGTAACCAATAACTAGCCAGGGACTAAAGCAGTGCCGTCTCGTCGAACATTCTTGCTGAACCTTTTCGCTACCGCAGGGCTACTAACAACCCGGGAATATACTCAAGCTACCGAGCAAGAAATACAGTTCAACGGTGAGGACGTTTTCAACCGAGTTTTGGCTAAAGCGATTTCCGGCAAATGGCAATTATTACCAATAGGCGTCGCCATTGGCAAGATTGCTGGAGAATTCATCGGCACACCTTATCGAGCCGATCCTCTCGAACTTTCACTAGATCGTGAAATATGTTCCGTCAATCTCAATTCATTTGATTGCGTGACATTTTGCGAGACAACTCTGGCTTTCGCTCGCATGCTCAAAAAAGGTGGTAGGAAACCAACGGACCTGCTCGCCGAAATTAGCCTGATTCGCTATCGTGGTGGCAGTATCGGAGATTACAGCAGCCGGCTACATTATATGAGTGATTGGTTCGTGGACAACCAAAGCAAAGGCGTGGTCAAAATTCTTTCCGACCTGCCTGGTGCCGAATCGGTGATACAAAAAGTCGGTTTCATGTCCAGTCATCCAAACAGCTATCGACAACTGTCAGTTCATCCTAATCTGGTCAAACAAATTATGCAGCAGGAGCAAGCGATCAATAAGAGAGAGATGAAATTTGTGCCGATGCGTGAGATTGCTTCAGCCGAGCCAGATCTCCGAACCGGTGACATCGTTGGTGTATGCACTAACCAAACGGGGCTAGATATTGTGCACACAGGCTTGATTTACCGTGAGGACTCTGGCGTGGCGCACTTCATGGACGCGTCATCAAGAAAGGCGACGATGAAAGTGCTGATCGAACCCGGACCGATTAGTGGTGCTTTGACCTGGTCTAAGAGTTTAACCGGTGCAATGTTTGCGCGTCCACTGGAACCAGACGCTTACAAATGAATGTAGCGTTGACGGAAACCAGTCCAAGTTTTTCCACATTGTTGCCCAATGTCTATAGCCAATAGCCGACATCCTTCAACAGAGTCAGCAGCAAATTTATCGCACTGAAAAAGATTTGCGTGTGCCCATGCGCGCTCGAAGTATTCAGCCGTTGGATTCGAATAAAGAGGATGAACTTTTATTGCAAGGCTGCACGATTCCACGTCGTTTTGGAATTGTCCAAGATGTCTATAAGCGCGACCACGGTTCAGAAAGTCCTCAGAATCATTATTTTCAAAACTGGTTGCCTTTGTCAGATCGTCGATGGCTTGATTGTATTGTCCTCGCTCAAGAAAGATTTTCCCGCGCCCACCATACGCAAAAGCATTGGTCGGCCATTCGCTGTTAGCTTTGATCGCGGCGGTGTAATCATCAAACGCTTATCGACCAGACCCAGATTAACATAAGCAGTGGCGCGACGAACTAGATACCCAGCGTCATTGTGAGCGCAAGGCGCTTTCAAAGCGATACTGCATACATCGGCTTCCTTCTGAAACTGCCGCGAGCATTCATATAAACCAGTCAGATTCCAGAAAATGCGTCCATCAACTATTTTAGCTTCGGGATCGCTAGCGATCGCCGCTTCATAGTTTCTAACCATATCCCAGAAGTCTTTTCTCGCATCGCCGCGACATATGTAGGCCAGCGTGCACCGGGAATCCAATTTGATAGCCGTGGTGTAGTCTTGATATTCATCTGCGCCACCGCTTCCGGGGCCGCCGTCAGCACGAGCTAAACCGCGATAGACATAGGCGATCGCTAACTTGGGATTGAGTTCAACTGCCTTTTTACTGTCAGCCAGTGCCTTTTGGCGGTGACCCAATTCGTAGTGTGCAATTCCTCGCCGACAATAGACGTCGCCGTTGTTTGGGTTAATTCTAATTGCGGCAGTTAATTCGGAGATCGATTTTTCATAAGCTCTGTTTTCGGCAGCTGTGTGATCAAACGGATCAGCGCTGACAGGCGCTTGCCAAAGTAATATCAAAGCCGAAAGACTAGTAAAAGCATGCAGAAATCGGAAATTCATATCATCATCGCCTCTCTGATTTGCTGATACCAATCCTGAATTCAATATAGATCGCAAAGGACTCCAGCGGTACCAATGGATCAATCATTTTACGAAGCAGGGAGCGGTTCTTCGAAGGGTGAATATGAGAAACAACCTTAAGCGGCGAGCTTGAAATACATAACGACAGTTCGCAAGTAAAACAGAAAGGAACGTCAGGCGGGCGAAAGCCTGGAAAGAGAGTTTCAGGGAATACCCTAGTGATCCCCAGGATGCTCTCGGCTATCTTCACGTTTAGCCGCGGCTTACCATATCTCAATCTACTCAATCGCGTCCCATTCTACCAATGGGCATCGAGGTGTCATGACTGTTTCAGCAATCGAAGTTACGAACGTCTGCAAAGTCTACAAAGGTGGAAGCGTGGTCGCGCTCGATGGAATCAATCTCTCCATTTCCGAAGGAGAAACACTCGGACTGATAGGTCCCAACGGTGCCGGGAAAACCACGTTAATAGGATGCATGTTGGGTCTCCTAAAACCAGATAAAGGAACAATATCGATTTTCGGTAAAGCCGTCGATTCGATCGCAGTCCGCTCTATAACCGGCTATATGCCTGAGCGTCCGGATTTCGAATATTGGATGACCGCTCGCCAGTTTCTGGAATATCATCATGGATTGGCGAGGCGAGACCAGCGCACTTGCGCCAAAGAAATAGGCGAAGCGCTTGAATTAGTCGAATTATCTCCAGCCGCCTGGAATCGCCGATTGAAGACTTATTCCCGAGGAATGCTGCAAAGACTCAACTTAGCGCAGTTAGTAATCGGCAAGCCGCGACTAATCCTCTTGGATGAACCGACACTCGGATTGGATCCAAGCGGTGTCGCCATCGTACGTAACATCATTCACAGAATGAAAGAAGATGGAGCGACCGCGATCATCAACTCGCATCAACTCGATGAGATCGAAAGAGTTTGCGATCGGGTCACTTTCATCAGACAGGGGAAAATCGCCTATACCGAGACAATCAAAGGCGGCACATACAGCAATTATGTTCTGTTTGTGCGCTGGAGTGAAAATCAACTTAACGGACACACCAACCCCCTGGCTGTAGAAATCGCCACTCGCTGCGGAGCCTCGCTCAAACAATGCCACCACGAGTGGGGACGTTTCATCGTCAAAGACAATCGGGCGGCTACCGATTTGATTCGCGAATTAATCGCATCTGGTCTGCCGGTGGAGGAAGTCATCCCGGAACGGATGCGGTTGGAGCAACTCTTTGCCCAGAACTGCGGAGGTCAGTAATGAACAAGACCATTATGAAGTTCACTGCCATGTCTGCATGTTTAGATCCGCAGAAGTTGATTTACGTCGTGATGCTGGGATTCATTATGCCTATCGGCATGAAGATCGTATCCATGTTGCACGGAGCATCCGACTCACAAACATTCGAAATGTTGTCAGGCAAAATCGGGGTTGCGTTCATACTCATGGTGCTTTGCCTGGGACTGGCTGGCAACACTGCGTCGCAATCAGGAAGAGGCGGGGAATGCCTGCCATTAA
>CAJCHQ010000972.1 GCA_903970295.1 Bryobacterales bacterium | reverse complement strand
ACAATCATCTGATGACAGCTGACTTGCGACCAATCAAAATCACAGGCAAGAAGGCCTCGGCATTGCTCGACACGGTGCATATCACGACGAACAAAAACACCATCCCCAACGATCCAGAAAAGCCGATGGTGGGAAGCGGCATCCGTATCGGCACTCCAGCAGTGACAACTAGAGGGATGAAGCAACCGGAGATGAAGATCATCGGCGAGATCATTTGCGACAAACTGAAGAACGCGGACGATGAAGCGATTCACAATCGCACCCTCAAATCTGTCAAAGACCTTTGCGAACGTTTTCCTCTATATAGGGATCGCCTGGCCGGAGTGCGATAGCTTTTGGCAAATTCGTCGATTCCAGAAGCTCACGGTTTCTGGAATCAACTGGTTTCTGGAATCATTTGGTTTTCGATCAGTTAGAGCCTTGATCAGCAGCTAAGGAATTGTTTTGCGGACTTCTTCTATAGCGATCAGAATCTTTCAACTGCTGCTCTTAGTGGTCGGCGTGGGTTGGGTTCTGGTGGTTTGCAAAACCCATCTAGACGACACGCAGGTGCCCGGATTCTTGATCGCCATGGCGATCAGCTGGTGGTTGACGCCGGAAATTAGATCCAGGGCGATGAAACTGGGACTAGTCGACAAGCCAGGCGAGGAGCGGCGCATTCACAAGGTGCCGATTCCACGCCTGGGCGGAGTCGCGATCTACATCGGTGTCATGTTGACGATGGGCTTGCTCATTGCTCTTACAGGACGCTTTCCCAAAGATGCGCGAGGCAGCGAAGGCGGCCTGGCTGGTATTGCAGTTGGTGGCACTCTTATTTTTGTTCTTGGCCTGCTCGACGACCTGGAATCGATTCCCGCTAAAGTGAAATTAGTAGTGCAAGTCTTGGCCGCGACATCAGCTTATTCTCTCGGTGTGCGAATCAAGTATTTGCCTATACCGGGACACTTCGAGAGTTTGAACTTGGGCTTCACCCAAATTACCCTGGACCCATACACGCACGGTCTCAGTCTGGGTTGGCTGAGCGGTCCGTTAACAGTTTTGTGGCTTGTCGGCATCGCTAACGCGGTCAACCTGATTGATGGTATGGATGGATTAGCGGCCGGAGTTTCGGCCATCTCGGCCCTGACGATCTGGAGTGTCTCTCTGGCAGCAAGCATCGATCGACCGTATGCCGGCTTGCTTGGTGCGGTTCTAGGGGGGGCCCTCTTGGGATTTTTGCGCTGGAATTTCAATCCTGCCAGAATTTTTCTCGGCGACAGTGGTGCTTATCTAGTCGGTTTCGTTTTAGGCGCGATTTCGATTATGGGCGTGATCAAGGGAGCAACGGCTTTTACTGTGATCGTGCCAACTTTCGTGCTAGTACTTTTGATTTTGTTTTTCCCCATTCTCGACACAGCCTGGGCAATTGTCAGACGGGTGGCTAAGCGGCGCTCAATTTTCGAGCCTGATGCCGGGCATATCCACCATCGTCTGCTACAAGCCGGATTGTCCCAGAAAAAAGTGGCGTATTTGATATATTTGGTTTCAGCCATACTTGGTTTAGTTGCGGCTAGCCTGGTCAATCAGCAAAAATACTTCCTGATTTTGAGCGGCGTCGTGCTTTCAATGGCCGTCTTTTTCGCCGAGGTTCTCAATCGTCATCGGCAGCGGCCTTCGCGTGGTCCCGATCCGGACGAGGATGAAGACGCCCCCTCACCTGGAGGCAATCCGGTTGATGATAGGGCTACAGTCGAAGCAGAAAGCGCTGCCGCCTCAGAATTGAAGCCTGTGGTTATTAGACCCTCGGATTGAGAATGGAAAGAGAAACATGCCAGCCGACTTAAGCCAACCGCGCATGGGATTTAAAAGCGTCTCAGGCTTTTTATCGCTCTTGATCGTCACTCAAGCGGCTGCTGTGGCTGATGGGCAAGATGCACTTTGGCAGCGCTATACGATCTCGGGTAAAGAAGCATGCAATCGCAACGATTTTGCCGAGGCCGAAAGCTGCTTTCAGGCTGCTTTGATGCGGTCTGAGAAATTTGGCAAAGATGACAGAGATCGTGCCACCAGCTATGACAACGTCGCCGAAGCAAAATATAAATCAGGGCATTATGCAGATGCCGAACCTTACTACAAGAAATCAATTGCCAGCTTACAGCGCTGCATCGCCCGCATGGCTGTGACTCATGTATCGGCAACCGAGCAATTAAAATTGAAACGGGAATTGATCGATGAGATGAGTGAGCTGGCTGATTGTTTTCGGGCCGAAACCAAATACTCCGATGCCGAGCAAATATATAGGCAGGCATTGAGCACTGACAATGGCAATGATATCGACGCCGACTTGCAGAAAGCGAAAGTCAAATCGCAACTGGGTGATGTACTCAGTCTGCAGGGTAAATATGCCGAGAGTGAACGACTCTATAAAGAGGCACTGCCGGTTTTCGAGAAGGCTCACAATGACAGAATGACTCTCGATTTGCTTGAAGACTACGACGCGCTTTTGCGCATAACAAACCGTTCGCAGGAAGCCGATTCAATGGAAGATCGGATCAAATCGATTCATCCGTCGCCGACAAAATGAGGATCGATCGGGGAAATTATGGCTGAAAAAAAAAGCGCACAAACAAAGAATTACTGGTTGCTAAAATCTGAACCGGAAATGTTTTCAATCGACGACCTGGCAAAAGCGCCGGGGAAAACTACTTACTGGGATGGTGTAAGGAATTTTCAGGCGCGCAATTATTTGCGGGACAGCCTTAAAAAAGGCGACCAAGTTTTCTTTTATCACAGCAATTCAGATCCGTCGGCGATAGTAGGCATCGGTGAGGTCATCAAGGAAGGATATCCGGACTTTACCGCTTTCGATCCTAAAGATGGACACTACGATCCCAAGAGTAAAAAAGAAAGTCCAACCTGGTATATGGTGGATATTCAGCACGTGGAAACATTCAAAAACCCACTTTCACTCGAGGAGTTGCGCCAGCTTCCGGGTTTGAAGGATATGGTGCTTTTACAGAAGGGCAGTCGACTTTCGGTTCAGCCAGTGACCCTGAAAGAATGGGAGATTGTCTGCAAAAAGGCGCACGAAAAGTAATCAGACAATGACAAAAAAGACAGGAAGCTTAGTAACGATAGGAAAGATAAGAAGGATAGGAATCGCATGCAAAGTAGATCGGTCAGTATTCGCGGTACGGCACCAGAAGACACAACCGGCATCGCCAAACGTGTTGCTAACATAACGGTCTCTGCGATTAAACAGATGCCCATTTTGGCCCGAAAAATTGGCGGATGCGTGTCTCTTGGTCAGGGCATTCCTTCCTTCAATACTCCCGAATTTATTCGTGACGCCATTATCGATGATTTGCGCAATAACAATTTGATCGGTAAATATTCTATGCAGCCTGGCGTTCCTGAATTGAAGGAAGAAATCGCCAGAGATTTGAAACGAACCCGTGGCATGAAACATGTCGATCCCGAAACCGATATCTTCATCAGTTGTGGTGGCATGGAGGCTCTTGCCGCCGGCATTTCGACTATTGTCGAGCGGGGCGACGAGGTGATTCTGCCCTCGCCAACTTACGCCTCGCATATCGAGCAAGTTCTCTTTGCAGAAGGCGTGCCGCGCTTCGTGCCCTTGCTTGAGTCAGGCGGGTGGAAGCTAGACATAGAAGGCATTCGCAAAGCGATTACAAAAAAAACAAAAGCGATCATTTTGTGCAGCCCGATCAATCCGACAGGCACCGTCTTTAGTGAAGATGAATTGAGAGCTGTGGCAAAAATCGTCATTGAGCATGACTTATTTATTATCAGTGATGAAGCTTACGACTTTCTTGTGTACGACGGCTTGTCCCATTTCAGCCTGATGTCTATACCCGAGCTGAAAGAACGCGTGATTGGGGCTTGCAGCTTTTCTAAACGTTATTGTATGACTGGATGGCGGGTCGGCTTTATGTTCGCTTCGCCACGCATCATTCAACAAGTATTGAAAGTTCACGATGCTTTTGCCATTTGTGCTCCCACTATTTCGCAGTATGCGGCATTGGCAGCCTTGCGTGCGACGAACGGCATCGATGGGCTGGGAGATGAGAGTGTCAAAAAATTGGTTGATGCTCTCACTCAGCGTAGGGATCTCGTTTGTGAGCGGCTCGACCGGCTGCCAAAAATCTTTTCCTA
>CAJCHQ010000971.1 GCA_903970295.1 Bryobacterales bacterium | reverse complement strand
TAGACAGCGACGCTCTCCAGTTCCTGGGCGAGAATCGCCGCCGTTTGCATGATGTCTGATGCTAAATCTAGTTGGGTTTCGACACGGCTTGTGTAATTAGGATTCGGTCCGCTCAGATGAATCAAATGCGTATGCTCTTTGATCGCTCTTGTATGATTGAAAGGAAGTCTGCCCTGCCCGGATGAAAGCATCATCTCCACGGAATGCCGTTCTCGATTAGCGACATAGAGGCTGTAGACTACGCTCTGCGTGCGTTTGTTGATCAAAGTGATACCGTCTGTCGAATTGAGAGATGACGGCTCGGTCAAGCGCATGTATATGTCTTTGGTCGTAGCAGCTTTGACCGGAATGATCATGCGCAACTCTCGAGTCGTTGGTCCGGCGGAGTTACTTGCCGACGCGTGTTTAGAGAGTTTAGCTTTGAGCCGGGCCACTTGTTCTTCGAGCTCATCGCAATTAGGCAGGAGCGGAATGCGATTCTCCACCCACTTAATTTTTTCCAGTGCTTGTCGGGGCTGGCCGATTGCGAAGAGAACTTCGGCCTGAGCAAGATAAGCTTCAACCGTGGGGCTGTAGCTAATCGAGGCGCTAAAATCTTTCAACGCACGTTGCAGTTGTCCCTGACTCGCCGCTTGCGAGCCATCTTGGAACTTAGCTAGTGACTGGGCTGCCGGCAGAGACAAAGATTTCACACCACGGCTCCGTGAGATCGAGTTGGGGTGGAGTTTGAGAGGGAGAATTAAGAAGATTATTGTAATTATTTAAGACTGTGTCTATGGTGGAAATCCCATCGCCCAGAAGTATAGAGTTGGTGGCTGAGTTTGGAGTTGGCTAACAGTCATGACGGAAACGCCGCAACCAGCCGTGGTTAAGCTCGATCACAGTAATGGCAAGCGCCGACGTTTGCTGCCTTCAACTGCAGACCGCGATCTTTTTGGTCAATCTATCTGGCTCAGTATTAGCGTCTACATCGTTTTTTGCTTGTATTCCACCTTTTATTACTCGCGCGCCAGCTATTTTCTGCGCGGACTGAGCAATATTGTTTTATTTCCGGGCACGGTCGCTTTGCTCTTTGCTTACTGGCGAGGCTACCAGGCGCTCAAACTAAATCCATCGCTGGGTGTTCGCCGCGTCTTCGTCTGGGGCACCATAACCGCATTCGTTGCCCTTTTGATACCGGACTTCTACTCTTCCGATTTGTTGAGCTATCTGAATTACGGATGGCAACAAGCCGGCTATAGCGTCAATCCGTACGTGCTGATGGTCGTCGCGACACCGGGATACGGCACCGATCCTATGTTCACTAAGATTTGGGAGCTGAATCCGTTTCCTTATGGATTCACTTTCGCCCACATCGCGAGAATCGTCTGTCAACTCGGTCACGGCAACGTGCCACTAACGGTGCAATTGTTCAAAATTTTGAATTTTCTGGTCTTCCTTGCCCTGGCTGGCGTTGTTTTCATTGGCGCCAGGCGGTTGAAATTGTCGCGACCGGACTTGAGTTTGTATTTATTCATCAGCAGTCCGCTAATCCTTATTCATTGCCTGGCGAATGGTCACAACGATATTCTCATGGCATTTTTCGTCATGCTCAGTTTCTTGCTGGCTGCCAGTAATGTGCTACCGCTTGTGGTACCAGTCCTAATCGTGGGCGCCATGGTCAAATATGTTTGGCTGTTCGCGCTGCCATTCGTTTTGCTTTACCTTTTGCGACGCGTCGGCTGGAGAGAATGTTTACTGAACCTGGCTTTGGGCGGCTTCACCTTTTTCGGTTTGGCCTGGAGCTACATCGGCGACTGGCACCATTTTCAGTGGCAGGTGCTGAAAGATAATTTGTCCGTCAATGTCAATTCTCTGGCGGCAGTCATTTTCAATATTTCCCGAGCAATCCGGCAAGTTTTGTTTCGTCATTATGCTCTGCCTGGTTTCGACTCTCGCTTGCTGCAAGTCATTTCTGCGACCAAAGCCGCGCTGTTTCTGTCTTTTCTCTGCTTTTCTATCTGGCTGTTTTTTAAAGCCATAAGAGAGAGAAACAGTTTGAGTCTGTCGAAAGTGATTGAGATTTCTGTAGTGGGTGTGATGATTGCCAGCTGTCTCGTCAGCTCAAAGTTCTATCCGTGGTATGTAGTGATGTTCTTTCCTGTTGCCTTATGGCTGCCCGAGCGCAGCGAAGTGCGCCGGTTAGCGATCGTTTTGAGTTGCACGCAACTTTTCGCGATTACATTTCTTGGGCATGGTCACGTGAACAATTTTGTTTTACTGACGGCGATTCCGTTTTTCATCGCATTTATGCGATCGAGAAAAGCGATCTCGCTCACCTGGTCAAATCGGCCGGCGGCGAAAATAATTGACTCATGACCGACAGAAAGATCTCCCTCGTAAACCGCGTGTTTCTGCTGTTGTTCCATAAAAAATGTTGCCTGTATAGACACCATATACGGTACCTTTCTTTAGAAGATGTTGAGCTTTGCAGCGTCCTGCCGATTGAAGTGCGTTCAATAACAAAAGAATGCTGCAACTCCGTTGCAGCCAGGTTGCAAGATGTGGTTATCTGACCTATTGCCTGCTTGGATCCTCAATGTCAATGCCGGTGCATTTGTCAAATACTTTCGATATCGGCAGTGAACAGACACCGTTTGTCATTGTGGCATCAAGCGGTTT
>CAJCHQ010000970.1 GCA_903970295.1 Bryobacterales bacterium | reverse complement strand
AAACCGCTTGATGCCACAATGACAAACGGTGTCTGTTCACTGCCGATATCGAAAGTATTTGACAAATGCACCGGCATTGACATTGAGGATCCAAGCAGGCAATAGGTCAGATAACCACATCTTGCAACCTGGCTGCAACGGTCGGAGTTGTAGCATTCTTTTGTTATTGAACGCACTTCGATCGGCAGGATGCTGCAAAGCTGAAGCGCTATCGCTTCGGCGCGCTTTGAAAGAACTTCTTTTCTGGGGGAAAAGTGATATGGGCACCAACTCTTATCGCGATGCAACTAGCGATGGAATTGCAGAGAGTAACCCGAGACACCACCGCCGAACTTTCTGCCGTCGAACTTGGAGCGCAGGCACAAACAGGCGCCCAATCGACAGATTGTCGAAAAGAGCGCCTGCGAAGAGCGGTAACCGAACTTCTAGTGAGAGTGAACGGCTGAATGCTCGTTGGCATGAATCTTGGTCGCTTCTTCATGATGGTGGGTGGCATGAAGATGGTGACCATGTGCGATGTGGGCATGGTGCGCCGCTTTTTCATGATTGCCTTCTTCGTGATGCTTAGCGGCTTCATGATGATGCTTAGCAGCGAGTTCTGAATGCTCTGCGGCTTTCTTATGATGCTCGTGTCTTTGAGGCATGATCTTTTTCTCCATATGCGGTGGCAGTGCCGAACCAAATCGATACTGCTGGGTAGGAAATCGAACTAAATACTCGCTATGCGATTACTTCGACTCTACACCCCCCATTCTTATGGAGAGGTTAAGACAATATGCTGACGAAAAGGCTCGGACTGAAGAGCTAAACCTCGACCCCGTCTACCACACGTTGAAAGTCGAGACGCACTTTAAAGTCTTCACCCAGCACTAAATTGGCATCATAAGTTCCGGATCCGTCTTTCTTTTTAAAACCTTTAATTTGCTGGGTTCGGCGTTTTTCGACTAATTCTTTTATCTGCTCATCTGTAAGCTCTTTGCCCCAGATCTCACGCCAGATCGAAAAAGTACAGCCTTCGCGCCAGCGGCTGCAACCAGCCCCTTTGGGGGTCGATCGCACAGTCCCTTCTTTGCATTGCGGACAAGCACCAAAGGAAGCACTATCACCATTTTGAGAGCCAAAGTCCGGCCGAATTTTGAAGTCTTCACCGATTACTAATGCCGCATCATAAGTACCGGAACCATTCTTTTTCTTGAAGCCTTTAATAGGCTTTGTCCGACCCTTCTGCACAATCTCTTTGATTTGTGCATCAGAAAGCTTCTTGCCATATTGCTCGCGCCAAACTGTAAATGTGCAGCCTTCACGCCAGCGGCTGCATCCGGCCCCTTTTGGAGTTTCACGCACAACTCCGACCTTGCATTGTGGACAAAGTCCGATACCACTTTTAGCGTCGCCCGGCACGGAAGCCGCCTGCTTAGCGACGTCAGGAAGCAAGCGGCGCACAAAATCGGCGATATCATCTTCAAACTTGGAGAGCGTCAGCTTGTCGTCTTGAATCTCGCCCAGCTGTTGCTCCCAGGTGGCAGTCAAAGCGGCGTTCTTCAAATGCGGATGAACGTTGTTGATGATCGCTTTACCTTTTTCAGTGGGAATGATCGACTTCTTACTGCGCTCGATGTAAGCGGTTTGCAAGAGACGCTCGATAATTGCCGCGCGCGTAGCTGGTGTGCCGAGCCCGCTCTGCTTCATGTAAGCAGCTAAGTCTTCATCGTCTATTTCTTGCCCGGCATTCTTCATTGCCGTGAGCAAAGAGGCATCATCGTAAGGTTTAGGCGGCGTGGTTTTACCTTGCTTGAGTTCAGCTTTTCGCTTCGTCACCTCCTGCCCTTTGCTCAAAGGAGGCAACTGCTGCGAGCTTTCAGACTCGTCTTTCTTCTTCTCTTTTTCTTTCTCCGGATCTTTCTGCTCAAGCACAGTCCAACCAACTTGCTTGATTACGACACCTCGAGCCCTGAATGAATGCTCGGCTATTCTAATTATGGCAGTGGTTTCGTCGCGTATTTCTGGTTGCAGAAAAATGCACAAGAATCGCGTGGCAATCAATTGATAGATATTTCGCTGCTTGAGAGGAAGATCGGCAGCCGGCATTTTATTTGTCGGGATGATGGCATGGTGATCGGTGAGCTTGGCGTTATCGACATAGCTCTTGCTCAAGCGCGGATTGAGCAATTCGACGGTTATTTTTCCTGCCGTCAATCCTTCGGTCGCCATAGCTTTGCGTGCCTCGGCGCTAGTCAATGGCGACTGGAGAACTGTCGAGAGAATTGGAGGCAAAGTGTCAATCATGTCAGTCGACAGATGCCGCGACTCGGTTCGTGGATAAGAAATCAATTTGTACTCTTCGTACAAATTTTGGGCGATGTCCAGCGTTTCTTGCGCCGTGTAGCCAAATCGCTTATTAGCGTCTTTCTGCAGAGTGAGCAAATCGTATAACGCCGGAGCCTTAGTTTTCTTCTCGCTCGTCGAAATCGAAACGACTGTGCCCGAGGGCCTGGGAGCAATCGCGTCCATAATCGCCTGGGCGCTGGGTTTATCTTGCAGCCTGGTTTGCGGCTCGGCACCTGGTGTTATGTATAGAGCGGTAAAGCCCGGCTCGAAAGTAACTATCACTTCGAAGAAAGCTGTCTGCTTAAAATCTTCAATCGCTTTTTGTCGATCGACAATCAAGGCAAGAGTGGGTGTTTGTACACGACCGATCGTACAAAGTTGATTATTGATTGTTGTGTAAGCGCGAGTGAAATTTAGACCAACGATCCAGTCCGCATGAGCACGGGCGGCAGCCGCATCGGCTAAATTGTCGAAGTCGCTGCCCGGCTTCAATTTGGCGAAGCCATCGCGAATGGCGTCTGCAGTAAGAGAACTGATCCAAAGACGCTGCACTGGTTTTTTGCTGCCGGCCAACTTATGAATTAACCGAAATATATGCTCGCCTTCGCGTCCCGCATCTGTCGCACAAATAATTGTGGTCGTCGCCGGATCAGAAAAAAGCCGTTTGATCACTTGGAATTGTGCCCCTGTTTTGTCAGAAACACGATATTTCCAGGCTTCTGGAATCATGGGTAGCTGGGCGATGCGCCAGGGCTTTCCCCACAACGGATTCATTTCTTCAGGCTCAGCGATCGTGACCAGATGACCGAACGCATATGTGACGGCGTAATCATTGCCTTCATAATAGCCATCTCTTTTATTTTTCGCGCCCAAAACGGCCGCGATATCTCGCGCCACTGACGGCTTTTCCGCAAGAACGACTTTCATGAATGGGCACACATCTCTTTTCAGGGAGCCATGTACAAGTCTATCAACTAAGCCAGTTTGTGGAGCAAGTTTAGCGTGAATTACGCGTCAGATTTGCAAAGTCCAGACCGGCAAATTACAACTTTGACGGCGCAGCACCACCTGCGGTATCACCTGGCTGCTCACGTGTCAGGTTGGAGTCTACAGTATCAGTGACTGAAAATCGTGGAACCTGGTCTTGCCCGGCAAAATAAGAATAGATATTCGCCAAGGCATTACCGTCAACGCGACGCGCATATATGGGCTCAGCAATCCATTTGGGAGAATGATATAAAGTTTCAGCACTATTGCTGTCACACGGTATGAAGGCAGCGACTCTGTGCCCGCTACCGATCTTTGCATTGGGCTCACAACTAGCGACTTTGCCTGTTCGAACATTGACGCTTTTCCATAATGCCATGGCATCGATAGACAAAATGCTAGCGTATCGTCCGCATTGTGCCATTGCATTCACAGCCGGTTCGGGGTTCATCGCACCGGTGTAGATCAAAGTTTCAACCTGACTTTGAGCCCTTTGCAGGGTGACAAGTTGAGCAAAAAAATCGGCGATTTTATGGGCTAAAACGACGTCATCGTCCGGTTGAAGAAAATCGGCTGCTTGCCCTAATTGGTCGGCGTCTGCATAAAGGCTGTCTAGTCGATCGACCAGATTCACGTATTCTCTGCGCAGTGCGTCTCGTCTACTCCGCAGGGTGATGGACCAGATCGCAATACCGACAATAAGCAAAATGAGAAGAGACAATCCTAAAGCCCCAACATCTGACCCAATTTCCATCAAACTTCTCCGGTTGCAGCTCGCGGCTTCCGACGATGCTCATTGATGATCGCTTTTGACAACGCTTGACTGACCCTTGAAAATCAATGACGCCGAGTTGATACAAAAGCGTTGACCAGTCGGTGGCGGCCCATCCGAGAAAACATGTCCAAGATGAGCCCCACATGATTTGCACACCACCTCGTCTCGCGCCATGTTGAGCGAATTATCGGGTCGATCTACAACCGCCCCTTTTTCAGGTCTGGTGAAACTCGGCCAACCGGTTCCCGACTCGAATTTGTCTTTTGAATCAAACAAAAGCGCACCGCAGTCGCTGCATTTGTAGACGCCGACTGCGTGATTATTCCAATATTTCCCTGTGAACGGAGGCTCTGTTGCTGCCCGCCTGGTCACCTGGTATACCCATGGATTCAAGTGCGTACGCCAATATTCGTCCGTGTGAGTGCCACCTTTGGCGGTGGCAACATCAGCCTGCTCCAACGAACCGGAATCAGGCTTGGTTATGGTATCGCCGGCACCACCATGAGTAAAGAGCATGATGAAGCCAATGGCGCCGATCAAAAAGAATAAAAGTGGAGCAAGTAAAAAGAACTTGAATTTGTGCAAAATTGCGCTTCCGCATCACCCTACAAATTACATTCTTGCACATCCACCGTCTTCTGATTGCCGAGCAAGACGAGATATAGCCCAACGAGCAGGCAAGAAGTAATCATTTCAAGAAGCCCCTTGCTGGATTAGACCGGCAACCGTTTGACCATAACCGGTTAAACTCCCGTCAGCATTCGTCAGATGATTTGCATCGCTGAAGCCCGTGGCACTTCCGTCAAAAAGCCAGGTCACAGCCCCCGTACCATCTGTGAATGCCGACTGGAGACTGGCTGCATCACTAGCATTCGGAGTCTGACTGGCCGACGCGATTCCGGTTTCGCCGATATACACAGGCACAGCCGAGCC
>CAJCHQ010000969.1 GCA_903970295.1 Bryobacterales bacterium | reverse complement strand
TGAAGATGTCGCTCGTTGTGGACCGTGCCGGGATAGCACAGCCTCGATCGCGCGCTCACAGCGACATGCTGTAAACGTCTTTCGCCGCCATCTGTACGTGCTCTGCAGCATCGCACTGGAAACGTCTCAACACTGACTTGTCGCACAAGCAAGAAGAACTAAGTTTAGAGGGGCGACAAAATTGAGAGAGTGGGAGTCGGGTCCAGAAAAGATGTGGAAAAGCTCCATCAACCTATGCCCGAGGAGGCTCGATTTCGATAATAATCCGGATGTAAATCAAACCACTTTACAATCAATAATTCAGCTCAAACCGGGCGGCTTGCGGAGCAAAGCAATGAAACAGAGTGGCGAGCGTCAGCAATTTCATAATATTTGCGACCTCGTGACGATGCTGTTGTTTTCGCTAACTTGCACACCTTTACATAGCTCGTGGGAAAGGGCGATTTCTTTGCGAACGGACAACCGTTTGACTTATGGAGTCGATATTGCCCCTTCCACTCTGCTCGCACTGGAACCGTTATGGCGGCGGGCAAGAGGTTCGCTTTGTCTACACGGCCGGCGTCGACATGGGATGCTTTGCCGAATAAGTTTATTTTTCGCATTTTAAAGAGCAAAAAACAAAAAGTAAAATAGGCAAAAAATCAGGGTAAGAAAGCGGCCAAGGGTAAAAAACTCAACCTTTGACCGCCTTCTTCTTCTCTCAGTTGATCCGCTGAAAGCGGTTTCGCCACTTGAAGAAGCGATGTTCGACGAGCACCTCGTTGAGGCTCAGTGACGTTTTCTGGTTGGGAAAAACCAGTTTGAATATGGCTCCCAAAACGATTAAGACAGGAATCGCACCCATGCCGCCCAGCACGTTCTTCCACAAGAAACCGGTGAAAACCGCTGAGAGAATGACGAGCGGGTGAATCCGCAGAGCGTGACCCATCGTTTGGGGTGCCAAAATGTGCCATTCGATTTCAATTACGACGAAGGCACCACCGATCACCCAGAGCAATCCGAACCAATTGCCTTGCGACATCTGAATCAGTCCGGCCATGCCAATCGCCAGTGTATTGCCGAACGGCAGCACATCGACGAAGCCACCGAGCAGTCCGATAGTGGCCGCATTCCACTGACCGCCGAGTAGATATTGACCAAGCTCTAGCCAGAGACCGAAACCGCAGCCGAAAAAAATCGACAATCCCATCTGCCAGCGCGCCCACCGTCCGATGTCTACATACACGCTGGCGATCACGGCGTTGATGCGTTCAGCCTGGCGAGGCAGACATTTTTCCGCCGGCCATTTGAGTAGCGCCGGATCTGTGGTGAAGTAGTAACAGGCGATCAGAGCGAAAATGCTGTATCCGCTCAAGGTGGCAATGGAGGTGAGAAAATTGGCGATGATATCGGCAAAGGTAGCAACGTAGCCGGCATAGTTAGTGGCCGCCTTAACACCTTCGCCAACGAGATTGTCGATATCCGGCGCGACAGTCGGAAACCACTGAGATAGAAGCGGCTTGAAATGAAGCCACAGCAATGGCACCTGAGTCTGCAGCAAGAGTTGCAGCTGGCCGACAATCATTCTCGCTTGTCCTGTCAATACCGGCACCACGTTCAAGGCAATCAAAACCAGTCCGGAGATGAATATCAGAGCCAACGCGCAAATAGTGAGAGCGGGCGGCACGTTGCGCAGTTTGCAAAACTGCACGATCGGGCTGGTGGCGGCGGAAATGATGATCGAGGCGGAGAAGATCGTGAGCAGAAGGAGAAGCGGAAATCCGGTCCACCACGGAACGAGCAAAAAGAGGATAAAGAAGGTGGAGACGGCAAGAAATACAGCCAGCAGTTTTAGCACGAGCAAACGCATGCTGCGCTCAGGATCGCCAGCCGCCTGGAAAATGAGTTCGTGAGACATGCTGTCACTCCTTATAAAAGTGGCGGCTTCGCAACCTTGCTCCGAAGAAGAGTGGCGAAGAATTGGCGGAAAGAAGGGCCGCCGTTTCCTCGCCGCTTTCATCGAATCATTACCACGCGAGTGGGTCAGAATTCACTTTCCCACTCGGGGGCCGAAGTAGAAGCCCAATCCCATGAAGGTGCACATTGTTGAAAGGGCCATCACCAGCCCTGCGACTTCGTAGGCGGGGGCTGTAGAGATCAGGTTGTTGGCTGCCGAGATGAAGATCGCCAGCGCTGAGATGCCTGCAGCGATTACGCTTACGATGGTGAAGTTTTCTCTCACACCGTACTCGATAGCGTTCGACGAGAGCCGCATGCCTGTAAAGAAGCCAACACAGGCCAGAACCACAGTCAAAAGGCTGGTGACCTGGATTGCTGTTTCGACCGATAAATTGATCATTGCGATATTCCAGTTCGTGTCTGTTATGTTCGAGTGTTCGCGCGGCCAGCGAAGCTGGCCGGAAGCGATTTCGGCTTAGGCTGACAGCTTGTGGCTGCCGGCACTTTCTCTCTCCCCAGGCAAACGTCAGCCTGGGGTTATTGCTCCGTCTCGCGTCGTCAACGAGTGACTACGGAGTTTTGGCTGCCGGCGGGGTGTGCCCGATTTGGATAGACGGCACGTCCTTGATCGCAGAAATCACCTGGTCGCTGCCATCCAAGACGCCGTCGGCAGCCTTATCGCCGGCCATCGTGAAGACTGCCACACCCTGGAAGTCCAGGTTGCGCATCTCCCTGCGCGGTCCCATCAGGCTGACCGCATAGAAGGCCCGTCCGTCATCCATGATAATCGGCATCGGTTCCATACCGTAGAGACCGTTGTTGCCAGCGACCACGCTCGGACCCGTATGCTGGATGTCTTTCAGCCCCTTGAGCTTCGGTGAAGAATGCGATACGTCGATCACAGTCGCCGTACCAAAGCGCGCATCAAAGAACATCAGGTAACTCATGGCTGTGCCGTTTGTGCCTTGTGGCTCGAGACCGATGAAGTAGGCTGGTCCGGACTTGAGCTGCAGAGCAAATGGCGGGTGGTTATTGCCGACAGTGCCGTCCGTGTCGCTGACTTCATCGGGGGACC
>CAJCHQ010000968.1 GCA_903970295.1 Bryobacterales bacterium | reverse complement strand
CTACATCAAGCACCAGCCCCTTCTTATCTAGGTCCACTATGGGACACGGCACAATTATCGTGTCCCGCGTCAATAGCTCCTGATCGATATCGGCATTGATTGCGAATGCGCATCGCCCGGATATGCGAGCGTCATCTTCTTCATTCACACTGTTTAGTTCAGGCATGCCTGTGTTTCCTTGCGTATCGCAGTCGCGAGTTGATTCTCTTGTGCTTGAACGGTTGCCGACAGCAGATACTTGTGGTCCGCGGTGTCCGCTTCCTGCGTTAACTTCAGCCGTGCGATGCTGGCCGTATCGAAGGCAGCTCGCAGCTGCGCAGCATTTTCTGTGTCCGACAGACTGGTCAAAACATCTTGTGTCCACTGCTGATGACAGGAAATCTCAGCTCTGACCGTCTCAAGCAGCTGTTTGAGTTCGACCATGAAGGAAGCTCTCATCGGATATTTATCAACACAGACTCTAAGATCCAGAATCTGCTGCGAGTAGGATCTAAAAAGGTCAGCAAAGCCTGACGCCAGTTCAGCAGCGTTTCGGTAATTTCCTTCGCTAACGAAGAAGGCTACGAGCCCTTGTGAAACCCATCTTTTGCAGGCCATCGATCTTGCCTGCCCCCGGGCATGGTGGCATTGTTTTGTTTCGGTCATATTTGCACCTCTTTCAGAAGCCTTCCAAACGTCACAGCCCTGCCACCGTTCCTTGATCAGAACACGGCGTCCGCGTGAGTGCAGCCAGAGCTACATCCAACCACCCTGTGACAGTGGTGGCACGTTAGCTTCTGGGGTTGTTTCTAGAAGGCAGGACCTCAGTAATACCGGTCTGGAGTCACTTGGTTCGGTCTTGTTGCAATCTCATTTTGTCTTGCCAAGCGGCCCCCCATTTCGGCTGCCACTTCCCTGTAAAGTGGCATACTTTTAGCTTGCCACAAACAGTCGTGGTTGCATTGGCATGATTAAGTACTCTCCCTATCAAATGCAAACTGTTTCCGGATTGAGCCAACCAGCTGCCGACGCTTCTCCGTAGGTCGTGCAGGCGCACCACCTTGTACTTGTCTTCGCTAAAGAGTCCGGCTTTTTCTCGAACGCGGAACCAAATCTTTTCGATGTTAACCAAGTGCTGACCTGCCACTTTGCCGGGAAGCAAATAGGGATTTCCGTCTTGAACAGGTACCTGTTCAATTATTTTCAAAACAGGTGCGCTGATCGGTAAATAGTGCCTACTGCCACTTTTGATCTCTGTAATGGTCAGGATTTTCCTGACTTTGTCGATGTCGTCATGCTTGATTGGCAGTAGCTCATCACGTCTTAGACCAGTCAGAAGGTAGAGCCATAGACCATATCGGCCGTAGATATTTTCTTCTTCGTTGATTGCCTGAGCAAGCTTGGGCAATTCTTCCGGCGTCACCCAACGGTCTCGTTTTTCCTCCTTAAAAGTTCTTACTCCTTTTGTGATGTTGAATTGTTGGTCTTTGACATATCCCCACAACTTTGCGCACTCGATCATCTTCGATAGTTCACCAAGCTCGTCGGCGAGTCGAACGTACGGATTACCCTTGTATAGTGGTGGCAAGCGCAGCGCGGACAGCACACACAGAAATGTAAACTTTGGCTATGTTTCTTTTCTTGTTGCAAAACAGAAAGTAGTCACCACTCCGAGTATCATACCTAAGCTTGTTCACAATAATGTCTCTCATTCCGTCAAATGACAGATGAGCATTAATCGCATCCGGCACAACTATTATTCTATTTTCTGGTGTTTTCATTCTTCTACCACTCCGCTACCACTATCGCTGTGTACACTCTCTCTTCTCGTGCTTTTTTCCTTTGCTTAGCTTTTTCAGCCGCCTCTAGTGCTTTCTTTCCTAACCGTACTAATTCAGCTCGCTTTCTCGCGTATTCTCTTACCCTTTCCGGGTTGGCTTGCCTCCATTTTCTAGCGTTTTCTTTTTGCTTTTCCCGCTGCTTCAAACGATCAATTACTTTCTTCTTGGCCATAGACGTATCTCCTGTTGCTAACTTTGGTCCTTGTTTTGATTTCCGATAACTAAGCCACGACGGAATGATTCGTCAGAAACTTCTGAAGTTGTTCTGGTGTCACCACGATGCGCCGACCAATCCGGCAATGTTCTAGCTTGCCTAAATAACACTGTCGTCGCAGGAACCGCTCGCTGACGCCTATGCTTTCTGCCGTCTCTGATATCGAATAACCGCGCTTCGGCGTGTTTGATGTGTTTGCTTTCTTCTTCATCTATCGAATCTCTGTGCTGCTCTATGCACTCACAGTACATCTGGTATCATTGAATGCATAGGGAGTAAGCCGTAAGAAAAGCCGTCAGCACATGACCATAAGATGGGTACGCAGCCAGGGAACTTGGGAAATCGATAACAGCGAGAGCGAAATCCCGCTCTTCCTGGTCGATGGGCCGGGAACAATTAGAAGACGTCCGAAAAATCTTGATGGGGCTGTGGGCCAGCGATTGCTTCAAGACTTTTGTAAAGTGACCTCGATGAAGACTCTATGCAGGTTCCTCAATAAATGGGGAAGTCTGGATTTGGAGGTTGATCCCAATTTTGGTGTGCCGCCGGACTTTACCGTGACAAAGGAAATTGATAGTACCCAGGTGCAGGCGTTACTCGACTTTGCCGCCAGCCTGAAGTGGTTTGGAGATTTTGTAGACGACATGAGGAGCGGAGTCGAAGCAATGCGTAAGCACTGCCGCTTGGATGCGTACCCCACTGGACGGCATAAGGCATATCTAAAGCAGCACCTCAGATTTGAGCCACAAGGCAAACTTAAACCTTGTGATCGCCAAGGTCATCGCCTGATAGGTGGAATTCACGAAGTCGATTTGAACTGGCATTGCTACTCAGTCGAAGATTTAGTTACGCGCCGGCCAACTTTTCTGCTTCAGAAAGGTCGTGCCCACCTGATTACAGTTCTTTCCGATTTGATAAACGACTTGCGACCAACAATAAGCGATGATTTCAAAATATCATTTATTCCTTATACTCCGGTTCAAGCCATGTACATGGCTTTATTGGAAAAAGCTACGAAAGTTTCTGCGTTGCGGCAATGTGAAAACCCTGACTGCAATGAAATGAT
>CAJCHQ010000967.1 GCA_903970295.1 Bryobacterales bacterium | reverse complement strand
GGCTTGGACCCCCAGGACTTGAGCTATAACGGTGAAGAAACGGGGGTCATTATTGGCGACCGGGTGACAGTGCGTGAATACGCCACTATCCACAAAGCGACCAAAGAAGGATTCACAATGGTCGGTGACGATTCTTTTCTCATGAACTTCGCCCACGTCGCACATAATTGCCTTGTCGGCCGTGGTGTAATTATGGCCAATGCCGCTACATTGGGTGGCTACGTGCAAGTTGGTGACGGCACAGTCATGGCCGGTCTGGTGGCCATGCATCAACACGTCAGGATTGGACGCTACTGCATGATTAGCGGTGTCGGCGGCACACGTAAAGATCTGCCGCCTTTTGCCATGTGCGATGGTCGACCCTGCCGAATTCGAGGCATCAATATATTGGGCTTGCGCCGAGCCAAATTCAAACCGGAAGTGCGAACAGCTGTAAAGAATGCCTACCGCATGATTTATTTGTCAGACGATAACATTGCTCAATCATTAGAGCGTATCGAGCGTGAAATCGTCCAATACCCCGAAATCGTTGAAATTCTCGAGTTTTTCCGCACGACTAAACGGGGAGTTGTTGGCAAGACAGTCGATGACGAAGCTGAATCAGGCGATTTCGAAGAAAGTTTACCCAGCCCGCAAACCGTCTAACGCGGGGGCTTCGCCCGAAATAAGATTTTTAGCTAGAATGCTTAGCAGTCCTTTTGCAAGCGGGCACGGCAGTGCACCCAATCAACTGTTGGTCGCTCGCGCGTCACTCTAAGTAGGATGGTAAAGTAAGACCATGGTCTCGTGGGAACCCAAGTGCAGTGACATCTCAAATTACTGAGCCTCGCGCAGATTCGGATGAAATGAGCGGCTACGCTTCTCTGTTTCGGAATCGGCAGTTCATGTGTTTGTGGATTGCCCAGATTTTTTCTCAGTTCGCAGACCGAGCTGTCTTTGTGTTGTTTGTCGCTGTCTTAACCAGTCATCAAAACGCTGCCCACGCTATCGGTGCAGCAGAAATGACGAGCCGTCTTTATATCGCGTTTACAATTCCGGCCGTGATATTGAGTCCGGTGGCAGGTGTCTATGTAGATCGGTGGCCGAACAAATCGGTGATGGTTATCTCCAACCTGGCGCGTGCTGCCTTTGTTTGTCTCGTTGCCAGTCCCTGGACCGGACAATCGCACATATTCGCTTTCCTTTTAGCGATGCTTATTTCCATGGCTTCTCAATTCTTCTTCCCGGCCGAGTCATCATCGATACCGCGCCTGGTGAAGTCGGGCGATCTCTTTTCGGCTAACTCGCTTTTTTTCACGACGATGATGGTGGCGCTGGGTTTTGGTTTTGCCATAGGTGAACCGATCATTGCTTTCACGGGCACTGAGAAAGCTCCGTGGGCAGTGGCAGGTGGTTTTCTCATTGCTGCATTACTAGTGCTTTTCGGCATGCAAGGAGGCAAGAGCAAAGCTCGAGTCAACGATGTTTGGTGGGAAGAACTCAGGTTCGGCATCGCCTATATCGCCAATAATCCACCGGTCTTCAAGGCAATATCGAAGATCACTTTTCTGTTCAGCACGATCATCACACTCAACATTTTGGCTGTGGGACTTTCAGATCAGGTCATGCATATCGAGCCGTCAAAATTCGGATACATCATTGCTGCCGCCGGTCTGGGCATGGGTCTCGGCAACTTTTGGGTCGGACATAAATCTAAAGCTGTCGACCCGGCTCGTCTGGTCTATTCCGGATTCACCGGGCTCGGTTTGTTCATGAGCCTGATTGGCGCTCTGGGTTTCATTCAAGTGTTCGTTTTCCCACATATAGGTTGGGGCAACGTTTATTTCAACGGTGCCCTCATGTCGTTCCCACTTATCTTGGCAATGCTTACGGGAATTTCATGTGCCTTCATCGCCGTGCCGACCCAATCGTCATTGCAGGCGGCTGTGCCAGAGGAGTTGAGAGGAAAAGTTTTCGGCGCTCAAAATACAGCGATGTCAGCAGCTTCGACGATTCCCGTAATTCTCGCCGGTGTGGCAGCCGACAACCTACCCGGTGGGGTCTCTACGACTTTTCTCATACTCGGATTGCCGACACTTGTTTTTGGTTGCGCCCAGCTCGCCCGGGTGCTCGCTCATGCCTCAAAAGGCAAGAAATAACGCTATTTGTAGACAAAAATCGACGGAAAAACTGGCGGTGAAAAGAACGATATGTCAAACTTAGAACGATAATGAGAAACCGCATCATATTATTGTCGCTCGTCGTAGCCGCCTGGATGGGTCTCAAAGCCATCGATGAATGGGTGACGGGACCCGAAGTCTTGTGGCTTTTGTCGTTCTGTTGCGTTTTCTTGGTCATGCACAGCATTTGGTTGCTAATCGCCCAGGGTCGATGGCAACGTAAATCAAGCCGCCGAGCTAAAGCCGAACTTCTGGAAAATCCTGTCAGCAACGAAGAACAGTGGCAGCCTGTCCTCGATATTTTTATTGCCGCCAAAAACGAAGCCAAGGTAATTGAAAAAACGATCCGCAATTTCTTTAAGATCGATTACGAGAACTTCGACGTCTGGGTCATCGACGACAATTCGACAGACAGCACAGGTGAGGTGTTGAGTCGTTTGCAGCAAGAATTTCCTCGTTTGCGTGTGGTCACCCGCAAACCCTGTTCTTATCCGGGTAAGTCAGCCGCCTTAAACGCCGCATTGCCGCTCTCGAAGGGTGAAGTGATTGCTGTATTCGATGCCGACGCTTATGTGGCTCCCAACTTTTTCAAAATCATGCTGCCGGTTCTGGCTGCCGAAGGCATAGGGGCAGTCCAAGCACAGAAGAAAATTTTCGAGCACCAGTCCGGTTTTCTAGTTGACTGCCAGGCTTCGGAATATGCTCTTGATACTTATTTCCAGATGGGGCGTGACCTCATCGGTGGTGCTGTTGAACTGCGTGGCAACGGACAAATCATCAAACGGGCCGCTTTAGTCGATGTTGGTGGTTGGAATAACAAAGCGATTACAGATGATCTCGATTTATCGATGCGTCTGCTTGTGAGCAACTGGGATATCCGTTTTTGCCCTGACGCGCACGTCTGGGAAGAAGGCGTGATCAAATTGAAAGCACTCTTGCGTCAACGCAGACGATGGGCCGAAGGTTCGATCAGGCGCTATCTCGATTACATTTTTCCGCTCAATTCACCGACGCGTTTGTCCCTGGTGGAAAGAATCGACACTTTAGTATTTACGATCTACTTTGTAGTGCCGGCCCTCATGCTCTGCGAAACAGCCTCAGAGTGCATTCATCTGGCAACCGGCGTGCCGACTAATGGGAAATTCTTCGGGCTGGTGTCGATGGCGGTGATGTTGATTACGCAGTTGAATATGCTAGTGGCGATCGAGATGTATCGTCCGAATATGAAAATCTGGCGCGCACTATGGCACAGTGCCGCTGTCGTAATTTATATCTACGGACACTGGGTGCCCGTGATTATTGTTTCGTTCTGTCAAATTATGTTTGGTCGGCAAACCTCGACCTGGCACCCGACCGAACATGGTCACGAAAGCGAAAGCGATCTACTGTCGGCTTGACAGCACCACTTAATTTTAAAAGCTGTAAACTCCAACTTATTCTCTTGGCATCATCAGCGGTGGCAAGCGAGCCGACTCGACATTGGCAGTTGTTGAGAGGTATGGGGCAATTCAGATGCCCAATCCAGAGCAGCACTTGAAAAGAGCTCAGCCATTCAAACAAAGTTTTTACACGAAGATAAAATTTGCAAGATCCTTTCAGGTAGCGGCTTTGAGTGACCACATCGGTTTTATGATAGCCGCCAATATGGACCTCTCCGAATAAATGGGTACAATTGGTTTGTCTTCGGGCCGCAAGGTTCGGGACTGCACTAAATTGATTGCTAAGAGATGGAGAATTGCATGCTTAAGAAGTTAGCGTCCTCATTCATTCTCGCCTCGGCTCTGGTCGGCACCTTGGTTGCTCCATCCTTGGCTGGTGATGAATCTACATTTGAATCGATCGTCAACATTCCAGTCAGAGTCGTAGGCGCTGGTGTTGGCATGACAGTAGGCGTTCCTCTCGGCGCATTGAAAGATGGCGTCAAGGGCTACATCAAGGCTTCGAAAGTCGTTGCCGGTGGAATGGGCAACGAAGATGGCACTTTGCAGACGATCACCGGCATGGTTATCGGTGGTCCTGTTGGCGCAGTTGGTGGCAGTGCATATGGTTGCTTCGATGGAGCAGTTCATGGCGCTAAGACCGGCTACGGCAAACCCTTCACAAAAGAAGCATTCACCTTCAAGGATGAATAACTAAGTGAATTGCCCAAGACCGCTCAGTTCAAAGTAATCGAGAGGGTGGTTCCAAGGAACCATCCTCCTCTCAGGTGGAGAAACAAATGAAAAATAAAGTCTTGTCTTTGATCGCTGTTGCAGCACTTACTACTACCGCTTTTTTGCCCGCAATGGCTGATGGCGGCGGACCTGTCGGGATGTTAGGAGCTGCCACGGCGACAGTAATCGACACCCCGGAAGGCATGGTGCTCGATTCGCTCTATCGTTGTCCGGTCAAGGCCTCGAAAGGTCTGGCTGAAACTTTCGGCGATGAAAATGGCTGGAAGCAACAAATAGTAGGCGCTGTCATCGGAATTCCATGCGGCGTTGTCTTTGGTATCCCCTACGGTGCCTTCCACGGAATGCACCATGCCTGGACTACCGGCTGGGACAAACCTTTCAGCGGGGAATCCTTCATCGTGACCGATAGCGACAAATAGTTACTCTCTGCTCGGCTAGAGCCAAACGAAATCGAGCAATTTCAATAACAACGAAAGACGGTGGTGAAATGAAGAACAAAAATCTAGGTCGGATCTTAACTTCCGCATTAGCAGTGTTGGGTGCAGCGGCTCCGGCCTTTGCTCTCGACTACGAAGCAAAACCAGTTAATTGGGTGATCATGGCCCCAATTAGAACGTTCGGCGGAGTCAGTGGAGCCCTCTTCACTGGTTTAGTCAGCGGACCAATCGACGGTGGCTTTCATGGTTCCTGCAAAGGCACCAGACAAGTAGCCGGTAAGTTCGGCGACGAAAAAGGTGATTTGCAAACCGCAGTCGGCGCGCCCGTCGGCGGTACTGCCGGCGCCTTCGTTGGTGGCGGTTATGGCGGCTACCACGGCTTCGAACATGGCT
>CAJCHQ010000966.1 GCA_903970295.1 Bryobacterales bacterium | reverse complement strand
CCTTGCAAACAGCACCGCAGCCACTGGCACCGCCCAGTTCACTAATTGGAAGAATAGGCAATGGCACACCATTTGATGTAGGAACCACGTATCAAAATTTTGTGCCGGGCGGCAGTGGACAGCTACAGCTAATCTTCAATGATTTCTATGTGGACGCGGCGGGCTCTGGCTACTCAGACAATGTGGGCACTCAGACTGTAAGAATCATCGTCACTCAGTAGTCAATTCAGAGCTGGGGTATCGCGCACCATGGGCAATTTCGGACCAGAGTAAGAACGAGTCACAGTCGCCATGAGACGTCAGTTGAAACTTCAGAGAAAGCCGCACGGTAACATGCTGCCTCTCATCGTTTCCATTCTCATGGGTGTCGTGCTCGTCATACTTTTATTTTCTTTCGGCATGATCCGCCTGGTTGGCAGCCACCACGAACAAAAAACGGCGATCGAAGCTGCGGCACTTGCAGTTGGGCGCGATCTCTCTCGAATAGTGATCGAAGATCCGCAGTTTGGTTTCATAGGTCTTTCAGATAGTGCTCCAATCGGCACTTCCACTCAAGCGAACGATCGATACTTCCTGACGACCAAAAGCATCAACACCATTTTCGCCACCATTCGCCTAGACATGATTATCGCTGATAAGCTCAATAACCAGCTTCTCCAGCAGTGCGTACGACGTGATTACGCAGCGGCGGTTCAGGCCGAAGCCAATTTAGTAACGACATTGCAGAAAGCTATATTGCCCGGAGGCTTTGGTTACGACATCAATGGCAACAAGGTAATGCCGTATCAAGACGCTTTCAATGCTTACACCATGAACGCGCAGAGAATGAATGGTGGTAAATATCAGCTCAGCCCGGGCACTCTCAAACTAACACTCGGCTGGGAAACCGGCTTGACGACAAACACTCCGATTGCGACACCTTTGAACGCGGCAAGTCTGGAAAGCAGTCAGACAGAAAATAGCAGTTATGTTCCGTTCGTGGATATTCCTTACGACGGTTACAGTTTCGTCTTCGCGGCGATGGGTCACAATGTCCATCTTGCCGATGTCAAAACCTTCCAGGCGGGCTTACCATCGGTCAACAATCCGATAGCAGACATTGTTATGTGCGAGGCTAACGAAACATTCGAATACAAAGATCAGTACGGGCAGACGCAAGAACAAACCACTCACATTGCAGCCTGCGCTCAACCCTATTGCACGGTCGATCCCAACACCAATGGCGGAGCCCTGGCCATCGCCTTTCCCAATGGCATGATTCCGGATATAGGTAAAGTCGGCGATTTGTTTTTGAACACGAATCTGCTCTATCCCCCTTGTGATTGGGTACAAAGTCCTCTTGGTGGGGATTACCCCCCAAACCCCCTGACCTACGTCGTTGTCCAGGGCACGGGCAAGCTACATCCGCCCCTGGGTCAAATCATCAGCATCGCGTTCTACGACTGGCTGCGCCGGCAAAGGACAAATATCGATATCGCCTCGCTGATTACAGTTATGAATCAGCCCTTTAAAACCTCGATGCCGTCTACATCTCCGCAAGTGCATTATTACCAGGCTAACTCCAGCAAGCAGCTCGATGAAGTTGTGCTTCCAGACACACCGACAATCGCCAATCCGGTCAGCCAGAAGCAGTACAGAGCTATAAGTGGTGAGGCTTTGCATAGTCTAAACAATAAATACTACGATTTTATCTTGAAGGATTATGTCAATATCGAGGGCCGCACAATGGGCGGCGGCCACGCTGGCGAACCATTTGGCGGATCGACGCAAACTGTGCCAGGTGGTGGCACTATTAATCCGATGGACGAGCATCCGCAGGCGACTCGAGTTTTCCCCACCGGTCCTGCTGGTGGCGCCGTGCGCCCGACTTACATGCAGATGGGCACGGCCGTCGAAATGAGATTCCGGGAGCGCGATGCATCGACTCCGCAAAGCTGATTTTGCTCAGGTACTTACTGAGGCTCGGCTTGTCTATCAGCTCGAAAGCATAGGCGAGGTGAAGATTCTGTTGAAAGTTGTGTTGGGCACGACATAAGTGAAAGGGAAACTCTGTTTGGATCTGAAATGCAGAGGATTCTGCCCGTTATAAATATACTGCACGACAAAAGGTTTGACTTGCACGTCAGTTTCCACGGTCACTGTGCCTTCCAGTGGTCCGCCGTAGACACCCACGGCCTGTATATCCTGGGCGCTGATTGTGCTGTTTACCGACACCAAAGAAAAATTAGAAGCCATCGATTGCTTCAAGTTTGCCCGATCGATTATCGCCATAGCTCTGGTCTGAGCATCGAGAGGATTACCGCTGGCTGCGACGCGAGCCGCTTCACGGCAGGTAGAATCGTTGATCTGAACGGCGATGACAATGACAGCAAGGTCAAATAAAACTAGCGAAATCGGAATCAATACCAAAAGACCTGTAACCAGCTCGACAAACGAGCTGCCCATTTTCTGCCTTAATCTCCAGTTGTTCACTTTACGAAAAGCCAAGCATAACTTCGGTCCAATCAATGGACTTGTGCCCATTTATGGCACTTTTGAAACTTTCGCGGAGTGCACCCGAAGGATTCTTCACGAACACTAGAGGTTTACTTAAGACGCACCCTGTAATCTGCCTCTAGCAAATAGATCCTCTCCCTGGAAGTAACTCTCTCATGATGCTCAACACCACTTCCACTTCTGTTTCGCGCAGGGCGAGCCGCATTGCCAACGATTCAGAGCGCCCTGGCAGCAAAGAGAGCCAGGGTGACACAGAGTCCAAGCATGAACTGATGTCAATGATCATTCACGACTTGAGAACACCACTGGCAACTTTGCGAGCTAATTTGACCATGATGATCGACAACGAATTCAAATCGGCCGACACAATGGAAAGAGCATTGCGAGCCCAGAGAAGCATCGCCAGAATGATCGACATGATCGCTCAATTGCTCGATATCGAGCGCATGGAATCGGGACTTCTGCAGATGCACGCTGTGACGACATTATTGCGACCGGTCTTGGAAAACTCGATCGAGTTAGTGATCGACTTAGCCAATGAAAAAAACATTGAGATCAAAGCCGATTCCGGTGAGCTATTCGTCTTTGCTGATGACGAGCGCTTACTGCAAATACTCGTCAATTTGTTGGCTAATGCCATTAAAGTTTCGCCAGCACGAAGTGTGATTCGAGTGACTGTCGAGGATCAGCAAGATTGTTCTTCAATCGCTATCTATGACGAGGGACCAGGCATCGATATTTCGGCACAAGACAAAATATTCGAACAGTATGTACAGCTGGCTGGGCAAGCAACTGGTGGACTTCCCGGCAACGGTCTCGGCTTGCCTATTTGCAAATATCTCGTCGAAAAGCATGGCGGCAAAATCGGCGTTCAAAGCGATTTAGGTTCTGGCAGTAAGTTCTGGTTCACTTTGCCCAAGCCAACTTCAATTGGCTGATCATCAACTTCACTACAAGGTAGCGACTATGCCAAAATTCATTTCAGTCTCAAACGAGCGTCAAACAAATATTTCAGACGGGAATAACAGTATCTCCAACAGCCCGCAGCTAAGCTTGGAAGGTCCGGATGAGTCGTTTTTTCGAATCGAGCAACTCGTGCAAATTGCTAAACAAGAATTATCCTCTCGTTCGACCGTCGGCAGCGGGGAAAGAATTTTCCCAATAGCGGCTCTGGGTGCCGACTACGACAGCTTGATAGATGACCGAACTAAAGCCGCCGCTGACCAAATTAGAGCCCAAGCAGGTGTCAACCAGCGACCGGCGATCAGAACGCATCGCGGCGCGGTGCGTATGGTAGACGAAGAACTCGTTGTCCGCAGCCATAGCTGGGGACCTCGAGCTGAAGACAATTATGACGAAAGCGCCTTTCCGGATGGGTACATGGTGCGACGCGAGCGAGACGGCTCGACCTTCGAACGATTTCGAGATT
>CAJCHQ010000965.1 GCA_903970295.1 Bryobacterales bacterium | reverse complement strand
AAGAGCGGTCAGAGTAATCGGACTAATAAAGATTCCATCTGTCTGATGATTCTTGACAGATGCCTGAGCGAAAAGCATTGCTTTCGCCGCTGTTGATTGTTGCGCTGCAGCCCTGACGACGTCTCGGCAAGCTTTGTCGTTGACGGAGACAGCAAAGATGATCAAGGATATATCGGCCGTGAAAACTGCGAGCAGAATAATCAAAAACGAAGATGCGGCGACTTCGGGGAAACTCATGCCTGAGATCCCTCTAGATTGGATCTTGGCATATGGCTTCTTCACTGGTTCAATCCTTGCGGGACTTCGCTTGTGTATTGAGATTTGACTGTCACAGCAAAGGGTATTGTCAGTCCGGGTACATCGCCTAAGAACGATTGACTGAAGCGAATTAGTGGTTCGATCTGTCCATTCAATTCCACCTGGATGTCGTAGATATTGTTAGTGGTATCAGCGGCGTTGGTTAAGGGAGTGCGATTCAGCCCTTTTGTTTGTGATCCAGAATTGACGTCGGTAGAGAGAATGTAGACATTAACCGGTTGAATTAAAGTGATGCCGGTGAACGAAGAGGTTGCCTTGCCAGCCCAGGTTGTGGCAGCATTGCAAGCAGATTGACCGACAGCCGAATCGACTAAAAAGGTCTGCGACTTAGCTGCTTGTTGAGCGGCTTCTCGACAGGCATTCCAGAAGAAACCGAAGCGCATTGATTCGGTGGCGACAATCAGCATACAGAAGCACATCATCAAGATGATCCATAGTGCCAGAGGCATTTCTGCTATCGTTGTGCCTTTACGGCGAACTGATCTCATAGGCCTCCTGCACATCTGCCGTGGCTCAGCGGATATTCTGCATAACTATTCTGTTCAATAAGCGGAAGAGCGGAATTGTAAGCGAGAATTCCTGATGATTCAACGAGTAAAATCGGGACCATCAGGTTGAATGCCATAGCTAGCGCAACGACGGGCCTGCGCATGGCTTAACCCCTCACAAAATCGCTAAAGTCTCCTCTTGGTAACATACCACGCGCAACCTTCTAAATATCGCGCCAATCAAACTTTGACGCTGTCTCCCTGAGACTATCCGCCACTGACAAGGGTCATCAATTGTCTAACTACATTGTTGAAACTGCCGACCAATTGCGTGTTTGTGCTCGCCGCACCGGTCCAGTTATTGATGTACAGGACGCCACCACTGCCCGCGGTATTGACTAAACCACCAGTCGCAGTATCGCTGAATTGATTGTTGAAGTAGGTGGTCATTTGCGCGTTTGCACTTTGATCGATGGCGACTACGAAAATCGGGATACCCTTGGTGCGACATCTTGCTGCTACTGCTAGAGCATCGTTGATGGCTGGTCCGTTGGCAGCCGGATTGCTATAAGTATTGCCGGCGAGATCGCGAGTGGGGACCTTGTCTGTAATCACGACGATCGCTTTCATTGCGCCAGTTCGGCTGCCAGTTCCGGTCAAATTGTTGTATGCCTGTTGCAGACCGTCAGCCAAATTGGAACCGCCATTAGGCACAAACAGAGCCGCTGCAGGTCCTCCGCCTGCGCCACCTGCTGGTCCTCCCATCGGTGGTACAGTCAGTTGTGTAGTGATCGCGGCGTAGTTGTTTTGCGCTGTATAGAGAGGAATTTGAGGAATCAAATAACTTGTTTTGCCGGCCACCTTGTAAGCCCATGATACGTTCCAGGCGGTGGCGGTATCGAAGGGATTGAGACCGGCTCGATCGTTGAATGCGACAAGACCGAAATGGCAATCAGACGTTTGCAGGATCTTGGCCATGAAATTAGTGATTGCAGATTCAATTGTCATCTTGGGCTGCAATTGTTTGTAGGCTTGCAGCAAGTAGGCTTGCTGGTAGCCTGGTGTCGCAGCGTTGCCGATTAGCGTCTGAGGATGCGTGCTGGGCGCAGGGTTGAAGCCTTCCATATTGCCGCGGGCTGCTTCCACAAGGAAGTCGAGAGTAGGAAACGGATAAGCCGCGAAGGCACCAGTGCCTGTAAAACCCGTGAAAGTATTTTGACCGTTAATATTGACGACGAGGTCTGTGAACATAGTCGGATCCGCGCCCCACGGATTATACGTACCAGAACCCGGATCGAATCCTGGGGGTGTGAAAAAGGCTTCTGCTGGCTGTTCGAGATGGAACTGAGAAATTTGTCTAGTCAAATAATGCAACCAATATTCCGATCGCGAAGGAGCGAGTTTTGCCACTTTGAGGGTGAACGGCTTTTTCAGGTCTACCGGAGCGTTCTCCGGGAGATTGAGCGCGTAGGTATCGGTCGTGTTGCCTGGACCGACCGTGAGACCGGCAAGACCGAGACCACCAATTCCCGGCGGGGCGTCCCCGGGAGGATTGCTGGAGTTGGTCACACCTCGCAAGGGCATAGTTTTGCCGATTGCACCAGTTTCGCTGAATTCTTTGGGGCAGCTGGTCGTTTTGGGATCGCCGGCCGCATCTAGATTTTGTGGTGGCAGACCATTGACGGCAGAGCCGATTAACGGTGAGCATATTAACGTTCCCAGCGGTCCTTGCTGAATTGGACCACCGGTGTTGGGTGGAATAAAATAACCGATTGCCGGTACTGTTGGATCCCAGTAACGCCTGACCATCGTCACCGGAGTCTGGTCGTCCATCGACGACGAAGATTCGTAGACGATTTCCAGGTCGAGAGCGGGAAGCCCGGCGTCCGCTTCAGCCATGACTGTGTAGACGGCTACCCCGATCGATCCGAAACCGCCTGAAAACAATTGATAAGCGTAAGTGCCGTATACACGCAGGACATTTCCAGTCACTGAGGCTTTTTTGGTCACAGGGTCATCAAATTCATATGAGATGCAGACCTGCCCTGGCTGTGGCTGCATGTAGGCCGGACTGCTCACGACCACGACGTTGTTCGTCAGTGGTTGTCCGAGGATTGAATTTTTCTGCAGAATGAACGTCGCTACATTCATTGCCACATTTTGCGCATTAGTTCCTGTGGAACTGGTGGACGCCATCTCGGCACCACCACCCAGACCTGCTAATTGCAAGCAATGCGTCAATTGCTCGCGGGCTAGAAGAATGCGGCTAATTTCGTAAGCGACGAAACCTAATGATCCAACAACGAAAATTGCGACCATCAGATTGAAGGCCAAAGCTACCGCGCCTGTCGGCCTGCGCATGGCTGAACCTCTAGTAAATCCAACTCGACTGTTCCCCTCTTGATAACATACCACGCCCGGGGCAATTATCTCGTGGGTTGCAAGCGAATTTCGACGACAAAGCCTCTGGGCAAGCGATTGTTGAGAATTAAGGAACCGCCGCAGGCCTCGACGCAAGTTTTGACAATTGCCAATCCTAGACCAACGCCTCCCGAGTTTCTGGTTCGTGAGGCCTCCGGGCGGAAAAAGGGTTCACTAAGATGTCTTAAGGCTTCTTCGGGAACGCCCGGCCCATTATCGGTGATCACAATGCCGATCTCATTTTGCAAGCGCGACGCGGTGACTGTGATCGGGCCTAGCTCGCCGGCATACCGAATACTGTTTCGGATCACGTTTGATAGAGAACGTTCCAGGAGTAGGGGGTCGGCCAGCGCCTCCAGGGAGGGCGGCACGTCGATTTCGATCGACTCTTCTTTATTCAGTCTGGAGACAACTCCTTCAATTAGATTGCCCAGATTGACTGCGGTCAACTCTGGCTTTCGCTCTTTCAAACCGGCTTTTGAGAAAGCCAGAAGTTCATTGACCAGATTATTCATCTCAGTTGCTTCTTCTTCGATGTCCGCGATCAAAGTTAGCTGTTCTTCTGTGGACGAGCTTTTTAGCAGTTCGAGGGCGAGCTGCAGTCTAGCTAATGGCGAAAACAGCTCATGCGAGATATCGCCCAGAAAACGTTTTTGTCCCGAAACGAAATTACTCAATCGCTCGGCCATTTTGTTGACCGCATCCGCAAGTCTTCCAATCTCGTCGATTCGTTTGGATTGCAAACGCGTGTCGAATTTGCCTTCAGCAATCCTTTCGGTTGCGCGTGTCAAAGCGGACATTGCATGAGTGATACGGAAGATGAATGGCCACCAAAATAGAATCGAGAGCAAAAGGATGGTGGCAAAAACGATAGCCGCGAATTTGAAATCAAAAAGTAAGCTCGTTTGCCAGATGTTATCGGATGCAGCCAGTATGACGCCTGGCACGGGGTGGCTGGAATCTGTACCGAAAAGGTCAACACGCGTGCCGATCCAGAATCGGTCTGGTTGTTGCGTGTGCACGATGAATCGACCGTGCGCATGCATGAAAAATGGCGATGGCAGTCGGCCTTGATTAGGACCCGGAAGCGGAGGCGGTCGATCGGCTGGTGGTGCAGTCGGATAGGCAGATTGAGGTGGGCGATCGGAGTAGGGTGTAGTCTGATCGGCAGGCGGAGGTGGGCGATCGGAGAAGGGTGTAGTC
>CAJCHQ010000964.1 GCA_903970295.1 Bryobacterales bacterium | reverse complement strand
GTCGATTACTGAATGGGTCGACGAAATATGGTATCACTAGCGCCACCACCGGATAGGAACAAGCTGTTAACCAGATCCCGGCAAAAAGGCGGTCGCGCATAGAATGACGCGCTGACAAACCCAGAACCAAAACGGGGGTTTCGATCAAAATCGTCAAAATATAACCGCGCACGGTTAGAAAAATAATTTGTAAAAGATCCACGAGAATGTCCTACATCAGCGCTTTCAGCAAGAAAGGAATTTCTGCCAGAACGTGCGCCAGAGCGAGAGTAAAATAGATATCTCTGGTTGCTGAATAATTAAAAGTAAAGGCACACCAGAGGGCAACGACGACAAAGCTCGAGAAAAGCAGAAGCGTTGAAATTGCTTGATTCCACTTGGGCGAGCGCCAGGAAATCGGAATCGAGCGCGGCTGCCACGATCGCCAGCCCGAACTAACAAACGGAATAGCGAGAAGCCAAACACCGTAGTGAATCATTTCGAGAAATGTGTGGGTCGAAACGAGAAGATGGGACGAACAGCCGGTCAAAATACCAGACCCCGCATGCTGTGTGATTTGCCAGCTCAACAGATCGCCGTCAGGCAGTGCCGGAGATGCTGCCAGCTGCCACCAAATCACGCCTAGCAGTGCGGGAATGGCAGCCAAACAATAGCGGTACGTTTTTTGCAAATCAGGGCGGCTGCGACTGATTTCACGGTCAAGAATGGAGAGCCCGACAAAAGGATGCAGGTAAACCATGGAGAGCCAGAAAAATGATGGTGCCAACCAAATAGCGGCAATTACAAAAAGACCCAGAGGAACAGCCCAGCCCCAGTCGCGACCTTGGCGCCGGGCTCCGGACATAACCACTAAGCGCACCACCCAAAGAATCAGCAGTGAATCCCAGACCACAAACATGGTATCACGGGTAAAGTCACCAATTACTCCCGCATTCGCCGCCAAAACCAGACCAATATAGGACGTCATCAGGATCCCCAGCCCGGCGAACGACCAGCCGAAAAAAGCTTTCAGCTGGCCGAATCGAGAGGGCATGCGAGATAGGAAGTAACGCAGCTCGATCCAGTTGTGGGGTCCAGCGAAGAGAAATACGGTGGCTATCGAAAAAGCAATCGGGGCACAAGCTGCCATCGTCGCCGCAGCAAAAGCCAGAGCCAGAGCTGAAATAGCGAAAGGCAATGCCGACTCTCGTTGTGAAATTGTGCCGAGCGAGATCATCTACACACCCAAGCTAAACCCAAAACCCACTCGATCGTCTCATCTCTTTGCGCCTAGGCGCGAGATTTTCCATGCAGAGTGCGTTTCCGCAACCACAGACCGAGTGACACGACACCAACAGTCAAGGCAGTGCCGGCAACAGCCAGCGCGGCCATCGGCATGCCATGAAGTTCAGGCTCCGGCGCGATGTCGGCAGCTTGCGCCGCACGAGCCATGATCAAGCTCAATCCCAAAGCAGCACTTAAAAACATTCCTCGCATCGCGCACACTCCTTTTGTAATCCGATAATAAAATCCGACCGATTTCACTTCGTGGTCGTCGACTCGGCAGTTTCCTTGTTCGTCTTATTATCGCTGTTTTCGGTCTTATTGACCTGAGTTTTCAGCTGCGGCTTCTTTGCCGGAGCGGAGTGCACTTGCGGCTTTTTCAATTCTTGCTCAGGAACAATTGGAGCGCGGTGCTGGTGGTATGGTGGCATATCTGACCAGCAAGGTGACTGCAAAACAATTTGAGTGAGCAAAAGCAGAGTTGCGCCATTGCCGATATTTCGCTTGTTCATTTGTTGCATCCTATTTCTTTGACTAATTGTTGTAAACATCAACCAAACCTTCAAGCAGTATTCTTCCTGGCACCGCGAACCGGCAAACTGGGGATAACCCTGATGTTGACCCGGACCTTCAATATAGTCTAGCGAAGCCAGGCGCAATCTACCCAACTGCTCCTTACCGGCGACTCATGTTGCTCCGCCAATTATTGTTTTTTCAGATGCTTGCATCTGCCTGTAGGTAGTGTAGCTGCTGAAGTTATAGTCCCTTTAAATAAAGGTCAAAGAGTTTTTTCAAATAAGCATTAGAAGCAGCTGGTTGATTGAATTGTAGTTTTTCCGCGCCTGACTTTAAGCGTCTATGCCTTAACGCCTGCGATTCTGACGGAAACAGCCAACGGCGTCACTCGGAGCGAACCTGACGACTTGCTCATAGTGCCTTAGAAGCATAACGGCAAGTGTCACTTGTCGTAGCCTACTGAGAGTATCAAGCGGGAGATAGCACCGCCTGTGGTGCGTGCAGTTTTCCCGCTTGATGTTTCTAAGCTGCAGCCTTCGTCAATATTTCACTTTACCCCCGTTTAATACTACTGTCTATAGTACTATTGCACTGAACAGCAAAGAGAAGTTCTACAGACCCTTACGGGTTCCGCACCCTCATGAACTGCAGTTTCAAACATCCAATTTCCGGCCAAGCAAACTGCACCGCCTTCGTCAATTGCAAAACAATCGTTCTCTTTGGCACGGCTTTTTTTGCCCTGATTCAAAGCTGCTCAGTTTTCCTTGAGCGCATCGAGGAAAGCATTCCAGCCCGGATTTGAAGCTGACTCGGCATCCTTATAGTAGCCATTCAATCGGGCGCTGGCCAATTTGGTCAGACTGCTTGTAATCGCCGCGTATAGTGGGCTACCAGTTAACGCACTGGCGTCGGCATGCAGTTGGTTCAGCGCCTGTTTGTAATCTTCAGCGCTGGTTGCGCCGGCCAATTTTCCCGCGTCGTCCTCAATTTTTTGTACCTCTGGATGACTGTGCAAGTAGCCGGTTTCCGCTGCCTCACCAATTGTTCTTCCATTCGAACTTGCCTGTAACAGGACAATTTCGTCTGCAGCTTCCCGCATCAGACCACCAACATCTTGCGCAGTGCTCGCATCATAATTCGCCAAAGGCGAACTGGCAGAGGTCGCCAGGATAATGTTCTTGAGCGGATTGCCGGCAGCGCTCATCTGCGTGATTGCCGTCAACTGCTGATCGGGCATGAATGTCGTGATTCCGCTGTATTGCTCGTAGTGGTGCGGTGTGCCAGTTTCTCCGTGAGTGCGCGTAACCAGGGCTTGCCCGGCAGTGATCAGAGCCTGGGCGGAACCCCGCACATTGGCGTCGGTAATTCCTTGATCAGCCAAAATTCCGCGTGCCAGCATGATTGGATCTCTTTGTTCGGCAGGATCCACGAATGGCGCGCCCATAGAATTATCGATACGCTTGATTAGCAACTCCTGCTCCGATGAGGACGGAGCGGCTGAATCGGTCGCCGGCAACGCCGGCAGGGAGGCAATGATTGATTTGACTTCGCGGTTTTGATTGACGTTCTGCAAAGCAGTTGCCAATGCACTGCCAAAAGAGTTCAATGCATGATTGAATGTCGGCTCCTGGGACGTGTCAATCGCGCTCAGTGTACGCGTGCCGGTGGCATTTTTCCCCGTTGGGTCAGGGCCGTCATTTTTGCCCTCGTTGGCAAGATCAACGAATCTGTTGGCCAATTGCTCTCCAGTCATATTGGAATTGTGCAGTAAGGCTGCCAGCCCAGCAGCCAAATTCTGCCCATCTGCTTTGGGTCCGCGAGCAGACTCAGTCTCAACCGAACCCACGATTGCACGTGTGAGCTTGGCAGAACTGTGAATGTCGTCGACCGAAGACATCAAGCAAGAGTCAAAGTCGAGGAAGCTGAGCTTACTGTTGTTTTGTCCCAGCCCACTTTTAATAGACTGCTGAATCTGATCGAGTGACAAGGTGTCGTCGCCGTCCCCCAATCCACGCGCTCCACCACCATGCGATTGCATAATCAATCCATAGTTTTTCGCCGGTGCCAATTTAGCAGCATCAGCCAGCTCACTCCGCAGATCGTTGGCCATGCCAGTGATCGGTTTATCGGGCAGGCGCTGCACTTGGCCATTGCCAATCAAATAACGTTCCAGCGTAGTCGAGGAGTGTCCTGTGTATGATCCTGGCGATCTGGCGTCCGGAATCAAAAGCGTGGGATTCTTAGCCTGCACATAGAAAGACACTCCCGTATTCTTAGTTTGCTCCGCCAGCTTCAGGATTTGCTGCTTCTGATTTTCCGCGCCATAGTGAACGGTGTGGTTGTCTTTGAAGTAATTTAAGTTCGTCGTCAGGTCCACGACTACAGTCCAATTGTTTGGCGTCTGCGCAGTATCGCCAGCTCTGGTGCTATGTCTATCCGCTTTCCGGGAGCCTGGCTCGGGTTGCGAGTAGGCATCGCGAGCTGCTTTGGCCGACCAAGCCTGAGTGTCACTAATCGATGAGGGATGATGTATCGAGTCGGTGCTGTCAGTCATATGTCTACAACTCCAAAACGTAGTAAAAGGGCGGCAAAATCTTGCCGCAGGCGTTCGCTATACTCTAAGGATGCAAGCAGCTTAACATTCGATTGGTTCAAATTTAGTTCTGCGAAAAATAGTTGTTGATTCGTGCTGCCATTGCCTGGCAAAATAGCTAATAATAACTATTTTCGGCAAAATACATACAACAAAAAATCGAAAAGTCAAGACGAATTCTAACTTGGGCTGGAAAGTTTAGGCGCCAGGCGGCAAAAAGGTGCTTTGCTGCGCCCATTTGTAGGTGGGCGAGCGAGACCCGAATTTGACCGAATAGACCAAAAATGGACCGTGAGTTGAGTATTCTTTTCCGGCACCATACCGAAGTCGAAGCTCTGCGAGTTAAACAATTGACAAAAGATCCTTCATTCGCTGTTGAGGGAGGAAAACTCGTTTTTGACAAGATTGACTGCTCTGTTTCGGGTATGCATCCTCCCGATAATTGGGCTGGCGGCATTAAAGCAAGAGACGCCTCTGGAAGACCAACAAAAATCGGTTCGTCGGGCGGCGATCTCCTGATCAAATATGACCAGAATGGAAAGGTAGTGGATCTTAACTCTCGAGACTCTCTAATCCATAGGGACGCGCAATCGGGTCGATGGGCTGAAGATATTGTTTGATCGGAAATGAAAGTGCGGAGAAGACGTGAACGACCACAATGGCCGTTCACGTCTCAGGCATGGAACTCCAGTTATCGAACGGCGTAGAAAACTCTCTTGTCCAGACACCGCTTGTTTGCCCATGCTCCGGCAAGCAGACCGAAGGCAAAACCGGAAATATGAGCCATGTATGCGACACCACCCGTGCCTTCATGATGCGCAAAGATTACTGCTAACAATTGCCCCGCCATCCAGAAACCGATAAACAAGAACGCTCGTGCCTCCACCAAGCCAATTGCGGTTGAAAGCAGAGTGATCTTGGCTTTGGGCCAAAAGACCAGATAGGCGCTCAAGACAGCCGCAATAGCGCCGCTTGCTCCCAGCAGTGGGATCGAGCTGGTCGGCTCCATTGCATATTGTCCGGCGGTGGCTGCAACGCCGCCGATGAGATAAAAACACAAATAGCGTTTCCACCCCATTTGGATTTCCAACGCCCGGCCAAAGCAATTTAGAAAAAGCATATTGCCGAGGATATGCATGACACCACCATGCAAGAACAGGCATGTAAGAACGCTGGCAGTCGCTAAGGCGATCGACAAGGGGTCAGCTTGAGCGTATGCGGCTGTGAATTGGGCAGGCGTGAAGGCACCGAAGGCGACGATGAAACCGGCGGCGCCCAGGTGAGTAAGCACTTCCTGGAACAAGAAGACCAGGCAATTCACCCAGATGAGCACAGCCGTAACCGTCGGCTTTCCGAGGTATCTGAGATTATCTCTAAAGGGAAACACGCAACGCTCCTTTCTAAAGAAGCTCGCTAAGGAAGTGCTTTTTAGGAGGCAATTTCTCCGGGCTGCGCGCCTTGCTCGGTCAGAGATTTTTCGGCCTAGGCACGAGCTCAGTCAGCTCTTGGAATAATTCGTCGGCGGCGATCTCGCTCAGTGGTCTGGGCTGGTCGAAGCGGGCGTAAATGACGCTGTCGAGTTTTGTCAACGCGCGGACGATTGTCTGGACTGGCGGCTTGCTTTGCGTGCGGCAGGCAATTTCGCCTATGGTCAGGCTCTCCACCTGCAGATATGTGCGCAAGGCAAGAGCAATTTTCTTGGCGTACTCGATGCTCAATGCGCCGCCATACTCTTTGTAGTCGACCAATACCTTGTCAAACACTCGCCACGCTTTCTCTTCTGGCGTGATCTTGAAGCCCGGCAGCAGGCGACTTAATCTCGCGATCAGGTCCTTGACGCCGCCGAACCAGAAAATCAAAATCAAGCCTGAGACCATCGCCGGAAGTGTTAACCACGGCATGCGCATGGTCGGTAGACTATTGTCGCCTTCGAGCAATCGGGTCCCGCTATCGAGCGTGTTCGACGTCGTCACGACAAAATCCGGCGTGGTCAAGATTTTCCAATTCGGTTGGTTGTCACTCGGCTTCACATCCAGCGCGTAGCGCAAATCGAGATTGAAGACGAGAAAAGGTTTTGTGACGAAAGACTGCACCGACAGCTTGATCGTGTAGAGAGTTTTCTTATTGCTGTACAAGTAGGGTTCGGACTCGACCATAGCCTCCTCATTTGGAATCAGTTGGAAGTCCGAACCGTCGTCGAATTTCAAAATCCCTTGCTGCAGACTCGAGAAATCGACGGTGACATTATTGTCGGCAAGGATCGATATTTGCAGATCGATTTCTTCGCCAATGCGATGGCCAAAGTGACGTTCGGATTGCACCTTGACCACAAGGCGACCGAAGGCGCACTCTTTCATAACCGGATTCACAGGCACTGGTGCCCCATCCGTGGCAGACGGGCTGGTGCTCGCGGCCGGCGTAGCCTCTCCCAGTGGGCTGGGCAGGGGCAATAGTTCATCGCCACTGCTGGCAGTGGCGGCACAGTCCTGTGCTTTAGTAGGGTCTGGTTCAGCGCTTGACTGACTGCTGGCTGTCATGCCTGGCCCAGGCGATGCCGGAGCAATCGCTGAAGGCGTGGGTGTCAAAACAACTTGCGCCTGCCGAACGGGCGAAACCGACGAATTGACCGGCGCCGTCTCGATGCCTACAAGCAGGGCCAGGACTGCCAGGAATGCGCCGGCCAGGATACTTATTCTCTTCATGGCATTCTCCTTGAACGATGACCGCTCAAAAACTCGATCATGGATGGAATAGCCGCGTCGCCACTGTCAGTGTTGAAGACACCGACACGGCAGTTTAGGCGTTTGAAAAAGGCTAAGATCTCGGTGTGGGAACGCTGAGCATTTTCGGCGAAGGACTGACGATTATTGGCGGTGAGCCAGATTGTTTTTCGCAGGCCGGAGCGGAGATCTTGCAGAGTGTAGAGTCCTGGTCCCGGTGGAAGTTCGAATTCGCGCCGATCTCGAGTCACGACACAGACTATGTCATGTACAGCTGCCGCCCGCACAAGGGCTTTTCTCACTGCCTGATTCGACTTCTCACCCAAAGCGATGAAATCTGAGACAATGAAAACCAGCGATTTCTTGCGCGGAAGCCCGCTTAAAACCTGCATAAACCCGCTCTGTGAGCTGCGTTTGTCTTCTTCTTCAGGTGCGAGAATCGAACTCAAGGCTTGAGCGAACACATTTCTAGCCGCGCCGGGTCCGATCCTAGAGGCCACTCGATCTTGCAGGTAGGTAATGACCTTTACCCGGTCCTTTGTTTCCCCGGCGCAGGCAATGAGAAACCCCGCCAGCATGGCGCTGAGAACGCGCTTGTCGAGTTCCTGAGTGCCAAATTGCATGGTGATTCCGGTGTCCACCAGAATCAGGATCGGCAGATCGCGCGGCTCTTGAAACTGAAGAGTATAAAGAGTGCCATCGTCGCTTTCGGCGCTGGAGGCCCAGTCTATGGTGCGGGGATCATCGCCGGGCTCGTACTCCTGGCGAGCGACGATATCGTAGCCGTCCTCACCGCGCTTGCCGCTTGGACGGTCACCGGTTCGTGACGTCAGTACCTTAGGCCGCCATTTGATCGGTCTGGCGGAGCCGAAAATTTTTCCGCTTAAATCGCGCAGAAGCTGGCGTGTGCTCTCGTCCATTAAACACCTCATGAAGTTTAGTACTGTTTAGACTAGAGGTCAAAACCGCAGAATGAAGGCTGATCAGGCTCGGTAGAAAGCGGAGTCGAGAATTCTTAGCCCCTCAACTCCGCTCTCCAACAGCCGCTCCTGAGGTTACTCTGATGACCACAGCATCCGGGGCTCCTCACCAATCGCTGCGCGCTTTCTCTCAGGATTGGCTACCTACGACTTTGACGTGGTCAAGGATGCGAGTGATTACCGTCTCTACGTTGTGTTCTCCCATTACCGCGGGATTGAGAATGACCCGGTGCCGAAGGACACCGCGAGCGACTGCTTTGATATCATCCGGAATGATATGGTCACGGTTGGCTCGGTATGCGTTGGCTGCCGATAACCTGAGCATCGAGATTTCCGCTCGAGCGAGGGCGAGAGTGAACATGATTTGCTCGGCCAGCTCGTCGCTATCTGGACCATGTACTCTCTGAAAGTCGGATTCGTTCTTGTCTGTGGCGCGGACCAAGTCGGTGATGTACTCCAGCGCTTGGTCCGACGCTGATGCCGCCATTTCCATGACTTCCTGGCGTGCGATCAGAAATTCGTCGATAGAGATTCTCGGCGTCACCAGATCCATCGCATGGCGCCCATGAACGGCTACATTTCTGAGCATTGTTTTTGAGTGTGCCCGTGAAACGCGCGTCATGTTGAGTTTGACGGCGAAACGGTCAACGGCTGCTTCCGGGACTACGTAAGTGCCTTCGGTTTCGATTGGATTCATCGTAGCGAGGACCAGAAAGAAGTCGGGCAGCGTGAAGATCTGGCCGAACAAGTTGGTTTTGCGCTGCTGCATCGTTTCCAGCAGAGCACTGAGCGTCTTGCCCGTAGTGCGGTTGATTTCGTCGATATGGAAGATATTTTTGCCGATGATAGGGCCCGGCAGAATCTGGAAGCAGCTCTTCTCACGATCCCAGACCCTTGTGCCGAGTATATCTGAAGGTTTGGTCTCGGGAGTGAGCGACATGTTGTCGGCGACACAGTTTTCGATTGCATGCGCAATCGTGTAACAGAGCATGGTTTTGCCCATCCCGGGCATTGCTTCCAAAAGCAGATGACCGTCGGCCAGAAGAGCGAGGACGGCTTGATTTTTGACTTCATCGTGACCGGCGATCACTTTATCCAGTTCGGCGCGAAAGTCCGATACCTTTGATCTGAGATTGGGCACGGTACTAGTCCTTTCTAGAGTGCGAATGTATGAGCTGAGGTCGCCGCAAACCGCGCAGCTGCAGAGCAAGAACAAGGGCAATGGCGGGCAGAACGAAGAATCGGTAGTGGGGATTTGTTTTTGTTTGGGCTTTCCGGCCATCCGCGGATGCCGGCCAAGTAATTGCCAGTTTCTCGGTAGCGCTCAGTCTCAGTGGCTCGCCCCCAAACTGTTGGGCGAGACTGGAAAGAGTCTTCAGATCCAGGCTCGTTTGGCAGTTGCCTTCTGAATCCTTGTCGTCACAGCCGGGAAGCCTAATGTACTTGGTGGTGATGGCTTGGCCCGACGAATAATCAGGCAGCTTTTGTTTTTTCTCGAAGCCTACGGCAACGACAATCAGCTTGATGTTCTGTTCTTTGATGCGCTTTACTACCGTGGCCAGCTTGAGAGGACCGGAATCGTAACCACCATCGCTGAAAAGAACGATTACTTTTTGCCGTTCGGCTTGCGGTGTGGCGGCGAACAGGGCGAGCGCTTTGTCGAGTCCCTGGACAAAATCGGAACCGTCACCGCCAGCGCTGTTGATGTCCATCCAACCGTTTTCGAACTCCCAGCGAATTTTGGCAAATTCATCGCTAGTCAGGTCGACCTGGTCTTTGGCTCCGCCCGCAAAAGTGACTAAGCCCAGCGCGTTGCCCTCTAGCGAGGGCATAATTTCTTCGACGATTTTCTTT
>CAJCHQ010000963.1 GCA_903970295.1 Bryobacterales bacterium | reverse complement strand
CAGACGTGTGCTCTTCCGATCTAAAGCGCGAATTTAATGCTCAGGTTGCGCAAATCGTTGACCAGTTGACCCCACAATTTACGCCCTTCCCACCATCTGTCATAAGCGCTGTTGACGCGAAAGGCAAAGATCAAGCCGACTCCGATACTGGAGACGGCGGTTATGTCTTTGGCTTCCAGCGAGGGAATATGCGGCAAATACTGGAAGATAAAAACAACTAGCCCGGAGTAGGCGGCAACTGCCAGCATCGCTCCCCAGAAGATGCGGGAGTGAGGCAAAGCGGCTCGCAAGACTTTCAACATTGACGGCTCAAGGCGGAAGGACGGTCATATTCTACCCAAAGCCCAGCCGGATCATGGGGAAATGTCGCGCTTGGCATATGCGCGATATATCTCGGCGGGCTCGCAGGAATGTCTGAAGATCGTGGTGAGAAGAGTGTTTCCCGGTTTGGAACTCAGTTTGTACGACACCACTGCGACTCGATTTGCGGCATGCTTCGGGGCGAAAAGTCCACCTGAAAACCGCTGATTTACAGTGTTTGAACAACAAATCAAATTTTGTCAATACTGTTAAAGCAGCCATCGGCAGGGTATAAGAAGGAAAGCAATTGGAATTTTTTTAGTACCGTAAAAACTGGGGTCTTGAATGGCAAAACCGACCAAATTAATAAGACGATTCGACCTGAAAAAAGCATGTAATGCGTTTTTAATTTCACTGGGTGTAGTCGGTTCGCTTATTAGTCCATTAGGTTTGCCGGCAGACGCGCTTGTTCGCCCGCATACGCTTCATTTACAGCATCTCAACGTGGCCGAGCACGGTTCGAAAAAAAGTTATGGGAATTTGCCCAAGCGTGCAGCATACGCCAGCCGTTATGCAGACAAACACAGACATGTGTCCGCTCGTGAAATGAAGCGCCTGGCTGCCGCGAAAAAAGCCGCTCTGGCTAAGATTGCCGCTAAACCAATACCGCCTCAAAACTCGACAGACGATCTGGTCAGTTCAATCGTGGCACCAGGGGTGGTGCATCGTTATTGCCGCAAACCGTTGAATATTCACATTCTCGATATAGACATGGCGAGAGCGCCCGTGAAGGTGCAGCCTTACTTAGCCGGAGAGCAATTCGATCGGCTGCGTGATGTCGTCGACCACGCTCGCGATTGCAAAGCGATTGCCGCTATTAATGCTAATTATTTCAAAAAAGATGGCACACCGCTTGGCACTTTGATCATCGATGGAGAGTGGGTAGCGGGCCCGATCTTCGACCGTGTTTCACTCGGCATCAGCCGCTCTGGCGTGGTCAAAATCGATCGAGTCAGCTTGAACGGCATCCTCACTTCGGACAATCCTAACGCCAGCCGCATCTGGGTGAACAACATCAACCAGCCAAGGCGCACTGGCTGCCATTTGATTGCTTACACGCGTCGTTGGGGTACCCACGTCCACATGGATTACGCCGGCTGTCTCGTGGCAGTCGATGCCCGCGGTGAGGTCGTCGATAAAAGCACTACCGAGATGGGAATTCCCTATGGCGGCTATGTCTTGAGTGATGCCAAAGACGGCGATATCAGTAATTTCGAACGAGGCGATAAAGTTCAGATCGCCTGGCAGACCAGACCGAACGATTGGCAAGATGTCGTTGAAGCCGTCAGCGGTGGTCCAATGTTGATCAAAGACGGCAAGCTATTCCTCGATCTCAAGGATGAAAATTTCAAGAAGGGCTGGACTGGTTCTCAGATCAGAGCGCGAACGGTGGTGGGTGTCACGCGCGACAACCACCTCTTGTTAGCAACAATCGAAGGTCCGCACACGCTCTGGGATTGCGCTAAATTTCTCTATAAGCTGGGTGCTGTCGATGCCATGAATCTCGACGGCGGCGGCTCGACGACTATGGTCGTCAACGGTCAACGAGTTACAGGTTTTTCGCAGCAAAGACGAGTGGCCGCGTCTATCGTTATTCTCGATATGCGCAAAGGCCTCGTATCCGATAGTCAGCGACCGGGAGTTCCGGGTCAGGGCGTCAGTTTGTCGACGGCAGCAAAACCTGTCTCAGTTACCGATCCGGCCACTGCACCAGTGACAGCCGCGTTGCCTGTGGAAACAAACGATGGTAGTGCCTCTACCAAGCAAAATTCTTCTGGCCTATCCGAGGTGCAAAGTGCCGATACACCAGGGATGGTGCCTTGAGCCTGGCGAGACTGGCGGGGTG
>CAJCHQ010000962.1 GCA_903970295.1 Bryobacterales bacterium | reverse complement strand
ATTGTAGGTCAGAACGAAACATGTAACAGAATCAAGCGCATCGGCACCAACACGCTTCTCCTCGAGAAAAGTTTGCAGAGCGCGGTTGAGAATGGGTATAGAGGCAGCATATAACACTGCCTTAGTAACCACGACTGGTGCTCCTGCTAAAGTTGAAACAAGCGAGAGGGTACCCAAAACAAATTGTAATTTCGGGGGTACATAGACTTCGAAAGCGAATGTTGCGCGCCGTATGCTCGCAAAAGCGCCGTGTTTGACCACGCCATGTTTATTTGCGCCGTCCCGAGTACGGCCATGCCCGTTCGCATGCGCAGTAGCACCATTCATGGTGGCAGCAAAGTTAACGGCACCGTTCACGCTCTTCGCTTTTCGGTCGACGCTCCCCAGTTGCAATCGATTGAACCATTCGATCGGATCGAATATAGATTGGTCGTAGCACACGACGGCGGAGGCGCAGGCGCAGTTGATACTGACACTGGCAACGCCGCGTTCGGCGAGAAGCAGCTCCTCGACTCCCAAGGCTAGCGGCAAGTCGTGGCGGATCGAAGGCAACCTGAATCTGACGCGTCCAGGCAACCTATGAACCACTGCAAAATCGACGGCTGCCACACACACCTCTACGATTGAATGTGGCTCAATATTTCTCGCACGCACTCATCTACGTAATCCAGCTCCGCAAGCCCGCCTTTAACGGCTTGAAGATGATCAGCCATTTGCTTGTAGATTGCCGGAGTGTTCATGATTTCAGTTGTAGCGCGAGCAATATAACCTGGATTGCAATCGTATTGCAAAAGTTCCGGAACGATCTGGCGCTGCGAAAGAATATTGGGCAATCCCACGAGTTTAGCCGTTCTCACCACACTAAATATGCAAAAGTCGAGAAGTGTGCCCCGATAATAAATCAGCATGGGTTTGCCGAATAAGGTCAGTTCCAGGGTCGTAGTACCTGACTTAGCCCAGGCGAAATCGCAATTTGCCATGAGAGCACTATTCTCGGTGCCGGGCACAATCACCAGGCGCTCGCCGAGGAGTGCCCTGACATAAGGATTGTTATCAATGAGCGGTTCGATTTTTGCTCGCAAGACCTCGTTGCTGGCTGAAATCGCAAATTGCAAATCGGAATTATGACGAGCCAGCAACTCGATCGCTTCAATCGATGGCGGCAGGATATGTTGAATTTCCATTTTTCGGCTGCCTGGAAAGACGGCGATTAGCTTCTTATCTTTCTTCAGCCCGTGCGCAAGGAGGAAGTTCTCCTTATCCTTGAGCACCGCGGGCGGCGGCAGATTCCGAATCAATGGATGGCCGACGAATCTGGCGCCAATGTCCCTACTGCGAAAATACTCTTGCTCGAAAGGGAAAATCACCAGCAACTTGGCTTTGTTTTCTTTAATTGTCTTAATCCGCCACGGCCTTGATGCCCAGACCTGGGGGGAAATAAATTGATAAATCGGCATATTCGGCAGTTCTTTCCGAATGGTTGCCCCCAGTCGCAAATTTATCGAGCCAAAATCGACGAGAAACAAGCATTGCGGTTTTCGTTGCTTGATTAATGCCACCATTTCGTCCTTCATTCTTTTGAAGAACGGAATTTTCTTCAGCCCGTGCTGCAGACCGATGACTGCGAAATCTCGGCAATCATGCAAAATGTCCATACCGACAGATTTCATTTCCGGACCGCCGACACCCCAGATAGACAGATCGGGGCGTTTTCTTCTAAGCTCGGCAATGATCGGAGCCATATGCTTGTCGGCGGATTGATCTCCGACCAAAATGAAAATCGACTGAGGTCCCGACACCTTTTTGTCTGACGGAGGCGCTTCAAGTGTCGGTCTGTGCATCGGCTGCGATTCTCTCGTTCAGTGGTCTGATAAATGTTACCAAGTAGATATCTATTAGTCTCAAATTTGTCGCAGCTTTTCAGTCCGACAGGGACTCTCCCCAACTTTAAGGCGCAACGATCATTAACGAACAGTGCCAAGGCGTCATGCTACAATCGCGGTTTTCAATATGGAGAGTCGGGTGACACTGCGCCCTAGCGCCAATCAAGGTCATAGCAATCGGTTCGACAGTGTTGGAAAGAATGTGCGAAATTTCACAAACCCAAAATGATAGCGAACTAATACCGCCGATTGCTTTGTCATAAACCAAGTTATCGCGAGTAATTTCGAATCGAATGATCGCATCCACGCCGGAGTCCAAGGAGATTGAATGTTTATTTTGCAGATGTTTGGCTGGTTCGTTCTGTCATGCGTTGTCATGTCGTTTATCGAGCATCAAGTTCATAGCCGATTGATGCACCGGAAAAACTACCTCAGTGCGCGCACCAAAACCTTCAAGCGTATATTCGAAGCGCACGCAATCGTACACCATAAGCATTACTCGGACATATTTATCGACGAGCCGGTAGCACCGGGCGAAGATAAGGAAATACGCATGAATGTTCACCACGGCTGGATCAAGGGTCTACCGGTGGCAGCCGTGTTTGCCATATTTTCCTGGCAGGGAGCCGTTATTTTCCTTTTGACGGTGACACTGCACCACTGGATATGGAACAAAGTTCATCTGGAAATGCACAAGCCAGAGCAACGCTCATTCAGCACCTGGCCGGCTTACAACTTTCTCGCCCGCCATCATTGCTTGCATCACCGTTATCCACAGAAGAATTTCAACGTTGTCTTTCCTCTTGCTGACTATGTTTTCGGCACGAATGTCAAAGCAACTCCCGCCGACCTGGCATGGATGGAAAGCGTAAGACACCCTCAACCACAAACGAAAGAGCTGGCTGGCGTCAGATAACGACCTCACGGTCGAAGTGAAACTGCAAAAGACCCTCGCTTTCGCGGAGGTCTTTTGCTTTTGCTTTAGTACGCGTGTCGCTATGTGCTATGTGCTATGCAGCGGGACTAATCGTCGCCGCCGTTAGCGCCGTTGCCATCGGCCTCTTTGTGAGCCTTACGACCGATGACGCCGCGCTTAGATGTGCGGAAGAACTCGACAATTTCACTCAATTCAGGAATGCCGCCCATTTCTGTCTGGACTTTTTCTAAAGCCTCAGCTTGCCCTAATTCGCTTCTGTAGATCAGCCGATAGGCTTCTTTAATCGCCGTGCGCGTGCCCAAGCTGACTTTATTTCTGCGCAGCCCGACAGTGTTGATACCGCGAATAATCATCGGTCTGCCGTCGACCATGGCAAACGGCGGCATATCCTGCCTAGTCGCCGAAAAGCCACTCACCATCAGCATACGACCCAATCGACAATGCTGATGCACTGTGCAAAGCCCACCCATGACGACATTGTCGCCGACCTGGACGTGCCCGGCCAGAGTGACGGCATTGGCGAAAATGACGCCGTTACCGATCTTGCAGTCATGCCCAATGTGTACATTAGCCATGAGAAATGAATCATTGCCGATAATTGTAAGACCAGTTTTGGTCGCTCGATGGATCGTGACGTATTCGCGCAAAACCACACGGTCTCCAATTTGAACGCCTGTTGGCTCGCCTTTGTAACCGAGATCTTGCGGCTCCAGGCCAACACATACACCAGGAGAGAAGTTGCAATTGGCACCAATAGTGGTGTGTCCGTCAATTACAACATGTGCACCGATCTTTGAGCCACTGCCGATTTTGACGTTGGGACCGATCACCGAATAGGGACCAATCTCCGCAGAATCATCTATTTGCGCCCCTTCATGAACAATGGCAGTTTTATGTACTAACGTCGACATACCCTTCGACTACCCCGCTATCATTACAGTTGGTTGAGGCTTGAACATATAAATATCTGCTCAGTTCGTTCGGACACCGGATTGCTGTTTTTTAAGACTCCGGCATCAGCTGCCGCAGAGGAGATTGCTCAGCACCGCTGAGACACTTCCATGCCGAGCATGTGAGTTTATCACCTTATATGGCGGCGGAAAAGTGTCCGTCTGGTGGCGGAATGAAGCGCACTCTTTTGCCGGGGACAGCGTAGAGTTGTCGGCCGGACAGCGTGGAGTTGTCGGCCGGACAGCGTGGAGTCGTCGGCCGGACAGCGTGGAGTCGTTCGACGAAAGCCCGCAACCATCGGCGACAAAGCCTAAAACGCAGCTGGCTCAACTCGCGATTTGGCAGGCGCCAAAGCCTTCCCCTGACGCGCACTACCAGCGAGCCCGACCACGATTAAACCCATCAAACAAACTAAAAACAACGCCAAACGCAGGCTTATCGCTTCGGCAGTAAAGCCAATCAGCGGAGGTCCGACCAGCAGTCCAGCGTAACCGGCGATTGCCACGCTAGCAATCCCTTGACCGGCGTGTTCATTGGCATTACCTGCACCGCTAAAGACATTAGGAACAATCGTCGCCAGCCCCAGCCCGACGGCAGCGAAACCAATTAGCGATGCATACGCACTATTGCAAATCAGAGTTGCTCCCAAACCGAGCACCGCCAGCAGTGCACCAAAACGGATCGTCATCACCGGTCCGACCCGTGAAACCACATAATCACCAGTGAATCGGCCGATCGTCATGGCCACGTTGAAGCAAGCAAAACCAAGCGCAGCAAAACTCTCCGATGTCTTGAGCACACTGTGCAAATAAACCGCGCTCCAGTCACCAACAGCGCCTTCCATGACAAAGCTGCACAGGGCCATGCTGCTTAAGGCGAAAATGATGCGCCGGGTTGCGCGGATCGGAGTTTTTTCAAAGTCTGACGGCGTCGTATTCGGCGGCGCCGTCATCAACGGCGTCTTATTCGGCAGCGCCGTATTTGCTTCGGCGAAAAGACTGACTTTTTCAGAGTCGTGCGATTCGTGCTTGTCCATGGAAGCCGGTAAAAGAGAAGACCTCAAACATAGAGCCGCGGCGAAGAGAACCGCCGCGACGATCGACAAATGTATTTCCGGAGTCCAAGAAAGCTTTGCTGCAAGACTCCCGACGAAGCCACCCAACATGGCGCCACCACTGAAAAACCCGTGAAATGACGACATGATCGGCCGACCGTATAAGCGCTCGACTAGCACTGCATGCGCATTCATATTGATGTCCATGACGCCACTAAAAAGTCCGAGGAGAAATAGTACTGCTGCAAAACCAGTGAATGTCGGCGCAATGGACAGAAACGGCAGGGCGAGACAAAGACCAAAAGTTGTCACCAAGATCAACGGACGGCTACCGAACTTTTTGCACCAATTTCCGGCCATAGGCATTCCTGAAATAGCGCCCAGGGCGCAACAAAGCAGCGCCGTACTGAGAAGACCCGGACCAAGCTGGAACCGGTCCTGAAATGCGGGCAAACGTGCGATCCACGAGCCCATCACCGCTCCGTTGATCAGAAAAACGCATGAAACGGCTAAGCGGGCGCTGAGTTTTTCTAACATTTTAATCAGCTGCCACCCTCGGCTTACCTTCACGCACGGCGAACATCCCACGCTTCATAAAGTTTTGTAACATGAGGCTTTTGGGGATCAGAGGCTCTCGAAACGCCTGATAGTAGGGCGTCTCAGGCTTAAGGAAATCTTTATATTTAGCTTTACAGTTATTTGGATTAGTAGGAGCCAAGCACTTTTTTGAAGGGGGGTCATCGATCAACGCGCGTGGAAGAGTCAGATTTTTTTCTGACATGGGTAAAGGTACCTGATAAGCACTAATTCGGATGTCTCATTTCAAATAGCTTCATTTCAAATAGCTTCATTTCAGATAACATCATTTGATGAACCTCAGCTGGCCCATTTGATGGACTTCAGAGCATTACGATAAACGGATTTCTGCATCATCATCTCGTCCTTCGACTTCGCTTGCAAAAAGACTTCATGAATGATCGCACCGCTGCCATCGGTGTCAATGAAAATACCTGAGAAATACCGCAACGGATCACCATTTTCTTTGGTGAAATAGCCTTCAATTGAGAGGATGATGCGTCCGTTCAAATCAGCAATCTGCGCTGTCTGAAGAAAAAACAGAGGCAGCATGTCTGAGCCTGGTCGAGGTGGATTAGTATACTGATTGTCACCAACAGTAGTATCACCAAGAATTTCTGCCAGATCTTTAAGTGTATCTCCGAAGACAAATTTAGGAGCCTGATTCGGCAAAATCTGTTTGAGCAGCTGATGGAAACGAGCAGCGCCGGCTTCGCTGACTGGAAATCCTCGATAAAAAACTGAAATAGTAGTATTCCAGTCTAGCTGGTCTGATTGCCTGAGCGGAAGCAACTGTACCAAAGACCGCTGACCGTAACTGCGGAACTCCTCTGTATGCATCACCCAGCTTGAGGGGACACTGAGTTCTGCGATAGGACCTTGATCGCGCACAATCAACTGCTGTTGCATAAATTCTTCAGCTCAAATATTCAGACCAAAGCATTTTGATGATTTTATTCAGTCCCAATCTATTCAGTCCCAATCTATTCAGTCCCGATTAGTTCCGACCCAATTATGACTGATTGGCTGTGTTTGGTTTCATCATTTCGCTCAATCTTTGGACGCTGACATGCATGTTGTGACTGTTCTTGCCCCATTGGTTGGCCATAGTCACGTCACCCGTCTGAGGATCATAGTTGGTGATGCTCAGCACATGCCAATTGGGGCCATTCGTCGATTTGCCAGCGGCACCGAACTCCGGGTTATTTGCATCAACCAGGATAATCGCCGGCAAGCTTCCACTGGCTTTCTTGCTCGCGAGCACGGCCTGCAATTCTGCGGCATTGCGGGGCTGGGCTTCGGCCGCATCAGCGCCTGCCGCCTCTCGATTGGAAATAACGATTTGCTTGCCATCCTTTAGTCGCTCGCCGATCTGTTCGATCTCCGAGCAAGAGAGATTAGGACTACGAGCTGGTCTTTCGACGATCTCGCGGTGTTGACCATTGCTATCTACAACCAAAATGTTCTGGTTCTTTTTGACTTCAGTCCCATCGGCATAGCGCAGGCGCTCGCCCGTATCGGTTTGATTTTGATTGCCGCGTTCTGGCTGCTCTTGTGAGTAATATTCCGGCGGTTGCCGCCGCTGGGTTTGATCATTAACTAAAGCAAGATTGAGTAACTGAGTCGCGTAGCTGCGTTGATTATCGCCGGGCAGATCACGATTCTCTTCTCGCCCCGGCTGCAAACTGCCTTCCGGAATCACGCTGACTCGTCCGTCTGCCGGATTACGAAAGTGACCGGTAAGAGCTGTAGTGGCAATCGCCTCCGCGGCTTCCCCCGGATGTTTGGTAAAAGTTACTTCGCCAATTGAGGTGACATTGCATGTTTTGTGGTTGCCCTGATCGATGCGCGGATCGGCAGCCTGATGAGCAATTTGTTGGACGAGGCGGGACAAGAGTTTGGGGTCACTAACCTTGGATTTGGCTGGGTCGGCGTCGAGCAACCGCGACATCTGCTGGTAAGTCTGAGCCACATCTTTGTCCATATTACCGGTCGCTTGGGCGCGCGCTTCAAAAGCAGTCATGTCTGCTTTCACCTGCTCGACCTGATCTGGCGACATACCTTTATTCTTGGCCGGATCGTCGAGGTCGGCAAGCAATTTCCGCTTCTCGGTAGCTATGTCGGAAGGCGCCGGCTGCGGCTGCATTTCTGTCGCCTGATCGCCTGACTGTGCTTGCCCTTGGTCTCCCCGAGGAGAGTGTTGATCACGGGCTGGTTGCCGATTGCTGCCCACCGTCTGGGCCTCGGAACCTGCGCCTGGCTGGCGAGCGGTCCGCTGACCAGCACCAACGTGTGGCTCGCCAGTGCCAGTTGATGCATGTCCTTGCAGCTCGAACTTCGGCAATTTTATATCGGAGTTGGCGAAAATCTTGTCCCGATTGGCGATTACGCCTGGATTAGCTTTAACGATCGCTTCGATCTGCGTCTGAATGTCGTGTTTGCTGGCGTGCGGTCCCAGTTGCTTGGTGGCGATTTCGGTCAGCGTTTCGCCTTGCGCTACGTGATGCGTCTGGGCCGAACCATCACCTTTGATAGCAGCGCTTCCCTCCTGCCCCGCACCACTCGCACCATTTTGGGAGACAAGTCCATGCTGGCGTCTGCTTTGGGGGTACAAATTGTGGTGAGCTAGGTCGAGATGAGGCGGCACGCCCGAGGCAGTTTGCAATTTCGCTTCGCCCGGCGTGACGAGCGCCTGGCGCGCATCATCCAGCCCGGTCGCAGTCGTGCCCGGGTGGGCAATAGGCTGCTTGCGTTCAAATGTTTCAGGTGTTTGAGCCATGTTTTTTGGTAAGTTATTTGAGTTCTGGACTGTCAATTGCCAGATCGGCATTCAATCGGGGCACAATCCCGGAACGTTACAAGAATGTGGATTCAGATAGTTGCCATAATGCGACAAATTTGTGTCCTATTTGTGACAAAAAGCACAATAAAAGCAATTTTGCTGAAAAAATATCTGGGATTGCCAGCCAAAACAGCGAGGAAAGAGTGGGAATTACGACCGAAATTACAAAGCGCCTGTCCAAAGCATCTTTCGGACAGGACACAGAAGGGCATAGCGTCGACATTTACACACTGACGAATGAAAATGGTGTGGTCGCTAAAGTCATTACTTATGGTGCGATCCTCACCGAATTGTGGGTGCCCGATCGACTAGGTAAAGCTGCGAATGTCGTTCTCGGATTTGACTCGCTCAAGCCGTACGAAACAAATAAACCATATTTCGGTGCCACCATCGGCCGTTATGCCAACCGTATCGCCTTCGCGAAGTTCAGCCTGGACGGTCGCAATTACGAACTCAACGCGAACAGCGCCGACCATACATTGCATGGCGGCAACCGCGGCTTCAGCAAGCGTCACTGGCATGCCAAACCGGCTACCGACCCGGAAGTTGCCTCGGTCCAATTCACTTACTCGAGTCCTGATATGGAAGAGGGCTATCCAGGCAATTTGACCGCCACAGTCGCATATACACTAACACCCGACAACGAACTGAAATTGACTTATGCGGCCACCACAGACCAGGCTACTCCGGTCAATTTGACCAACCACTCTTACTTCAATCTCAGTGGTGCCTCGACCGAAACGATCCTCGATCACTTTTTACAGATTCATGCGAAATCATATCTTCCGGCCAAGGGCTACATTCCCACAGGAGAAATCGCCGAGGTCAAAGACACACCATTCGATTTCACCGAGCCCAAGCAGATCAAACGCGACATCAATCAACTCAGTCTTGGCTACGACCTCAATTATGTTATGGAAAATCCCGCTGAAAAAGTAATCGAAGCAGCGCACGTCAGAGACGCATCATCCGGGCGAAACATGCATATGCTCACGGATCAACCCGGCGTGCAACTGTACACCAGCAACCATCTAGATGGCACCATTAGCGGTATCGGCGGTGCATACAATCAATATGGCGCCGTCTGTCTAGAAGCGCAAAAATTCCCAGATTCGGTCCACCACAGTCACTTTCCGGACGCCATCCTGCGCCCCGGGCAGACTTATAAGCAGACGACAATCTACAAATTCAGTTGGGAATAGCTCACTAAACTAGTGACACACGTTTAATTTGGCTGTGCACAAGAGCGCATGTTCCAGCCAAAGTCGACCAGACTAACCTTGACGCTTCGACCTGTGGTTTGGCAATGCTTGAGGACAACGATTGCTCGTTCCAGCGTGATTACTCCTTCCACAATCAACGTGTGAATGCGCTGACAGTCTCTGAGAAAAAATTCGCTCATTTTACCGGCGGCTACCAATTGTTTGCCCAAGAGAGCCGAGTTCTGCGGATCTCCAAATTGAGCCAACTCCTGCGACGTGACAATTCCGGCGAGTCCTAGAAATGTACCCATGGACATAGCCTCACCGTTTTCGATTTCCATGGCAGTTGCTTCGGTGATGGCTTGGCTGAGCGAGAGTGCGCTGCTGTGCAAACGGGCCATTGCTTCGGCAGCACGTCCTGGTTTGAGACTGCCGTTTGCCACCATATCTTGAAGCATCAAAGCGCTTCCTAATTCCTCTTCGGTGATGATCTGTGCATTGACAAGCACCTGGCCGAGCTGCTTGTTGTCCATGAGTGCGGCTTCAACTGCTGCCATCAATTGATCGGCGCTGACGATCCGCGCTTTGATCAACAGTTCGCCGAGACGAACACTGAGCGAGGAGGGAAAATCCTCAGAGGATGAATCGATAGCCAACCGGTCGAGACCAAATTGGCGATGCCTGGCTTCGGAAAGGGCACGAATCGCCGCGGCTCGCTCGACTTTTCCTTCTCGCACAAGCATTTGCATATTCAACGCAGCCATAATCAAACTTTCTGGCACAACTCCGATCGAAGAGAGAAAGCGACCGAGCGGCAGCCCGCTATCTTTGCTTCGATCGAGATAACCGTCAAGCTCGGATTCGCTGATGATATCGGCTTCAACCAGGAGCTCTCCGAGACGATTAGTAACCACTTTCTTGTCACGAACCCAGCGCAAGACGGAAAGTGCTTCCTCCAGCGTCACACCACGCTCAGATACCATCGACATGGCTTTGACGCTTTCATCGTGACTAATCAAACCATCCCTATATAACGACTGCGCCTGAAGCGCGGCTTGCAGCACGTCTTCAGACAACAGACCACTCATCACCAGCGCTCTGCCGACGGGCAGACTGCGCTTCTGGGCGATAGTAACGGCTTTAGAAACTTTCTCTTGATTGAGAATACCGACGTCAATTAGTAACTCACCAATACGCAGGTGCCCACCGACTCCAAGCATAGCTATACCCCGACTGAAAAGGAGAAGAGGAATCACAATTCGGGCACCTCACGGTTAGCCCGAACGCATTCCCAACTGATGGGATTCCAATCGCTGGACTCAGATGGAAGGCTCTGAGACCTGACCAGCGGCGATAGTATCATCTATCAACTGGCATGACGCACGCATCTGGTAAACAGTGCCATATTGGCAACAATTCTTGAAGATAATGCGTTAAATTCTCGAAGCACCAAGTCTGTTCTAGAGCAATCAAGCACCATATATAATGGCACGACGTTAGCAAGGCGACATGCGAACGAACAATCATTTGTTCCAGGACCCATTCTGCATGCCGTTCTCAATCAGAGCCAGAGATAAATGAAAAAGGTTGAGGGCGAACGTCCTTTCAATTTTTTCATTATTCGCTCACAATCAAAAATTCGCCAAGCAATTTTTTCGAAGCCCAAGCCTGCAGTCACGTTTTTTAACAATGTTGCTTCGGCCGAGCACAGGAAAGAAGCAAAAATCGTGCCGCAGGCGGATCCTCGCACAGCCATACACCATCGCGCCAGCATGCACCGACTTGCGGACCAGAAGCGGCTGTCAAAGATGGCCGCTTGCGTCAACTACACCAGGCGCAATCCATCGAAGCTCGCGCGCTATCCTTACAACCCAAACTGCGTTCGCATATCGACAATTGGTGTATCCTGCATACTCTGCAGTCTTTCGGTGGGTAGTTTTCCATTTCCAAGCCAGGCATAAGTCGCTCAAGGATTGTATCACCCGCCGCCTTTGCGCTCTTCGCCATGACAGCGCTCACATTCTTGATTACGGGCAAAGCCGCACTCTGCCAAGTACAGGAGCGAGAAGCGAAACGCATTGATCAGGCCAACAAATTGCTTGATGCCGGGCGCGAAATGATTAAAGAGAACCATATTCAGGAAGCGATCGAAAAACTTCGAGCCTGCGAAGTCTTAGCCCCAACGTCGGCGGTCGTCCACTGCAATCTGGGTTTCGCTCTGGGCCGCAATGGTGACTATGCCGATGGCATCGCGGAAGAGAAAGAAGCAATCAAAGACGATCCAAGTTTTGCCATGTCCTGGGTCAACCTCGGCGGACTGTATCAATCATCTGGGGATTTGAAAAATGCGATCGAGACATTTTCGGAATATCTCAAACGGTTTCCGAGCGACCATGAAGTACAAAACGTTCAATCTATTCTGGTCATCCTCAAAAGAAATGACGCTACGCCTAAGAATAATGCTGTCGGCAGTGATGACAACACAATTGACTATTTCTCGGCGATAGTCAAAGACGGTGTACAAAAGTGGGATATCTCGCGCTTCCCGCTCAGAATCTACATAGAAAATGGCAGTGAACTTCCCGAGTATCACGCCAGTTTCGGAGCAAAAGTGAAACTTGCCTTTGCAGAATGGGAGCACCAGGCGCTGGGCAAATTGAGCTTCGCCTATGTCGATCAAGCCGACAATGCAGACATGGTGGTGCGCTGGACGACAGACAAAAGTTTGATCGCAGATCCTGGTGAAGCTGGCGATTGCAGAGTGATCATCGGCACGCAGGGCATCGACAAAGCGATCATCACCTTCCTAATGGAACCGTTTTCGCAAACTATCCCTCTTTCTGATTCGCTCATATACTGGATCTCCTTGCATGAAATTGGTCACGCCCTTGGACTGGGTGGGCACAGCAGCAATGCATCAGATATTATGTACTGCTCGCTCACGTATGATTACGACAAGAAAGGGCTGACAGCACGCGATATCGCCACTCTCAATCGCCTCTACCAGCCGGAAGTCAAAGCAGCGGGTTCCCCGGTCGACCTCTATAACAGCGCCACCGTCAACATCAACAAACAAAATTACGCAGAGGCAATCAAAGAATTGGAAACCTGCCGCACTTTATTTCCCCATTTTGAAAAAGCGCTGAAACCGTTAGCTTATGCTTGCTGCAACTATGGCTGCGAACTGCACAAACAAGGCAAACTGACAGAAGCGGCAAGGTTCTACAAACAAGCGCTTTCGCTTTTACCGGTCATTCATGACACAGATATCGAGAACGCGACTCGTCACAACTACGCTAAACTTCTAATAGATCAGTCGCACGGACGCTAAGCGGACTGATCGCCGGGCAAGTAGTCAAGCGAAATCGGGTACAACCCGATTGATATGGAAAAAAAGTCAAAACCAGATCGCCCTTCTTCAGGTCACTCGCAAACCTGGGGCCAAACCAATAGCGATGTGACTGGAGAGGGATCCCGCGAAATCAAAGACACCTGGTCGGCAACGCAAGATTTCGGTCACGCAAACGACGAGCAATTGACTGACGAGCTGCCCGTCGGCTCCGTTATTGCCGGGCAGTACAAAATTCTGTCGAAACTAGGTGTCGGCGGCATGAGCCATGTCTACCGATGCGAAGACTTGCTCATTAACCGGATCATCGCCGTAAAAGTGATGAGAATGAATTTGTCTCTCCAACCTCAGGCAGCGACTCGTTTCCAGCGCGAAGCAAAAGTGGTGGCAATGCTTGAACATCGCAACATTGTCAAACTCTATGCCTTAAATATGACCGAAGATAAGCAGCCATTTATCGTCATGGAGATGGTGGAGGGTGAGTCGCTCGCCTCAATCATCGAAAAGCAGAAAACTCTGCCACTGCCACGAGTGCTCACATTGGTCATGCAAATCTGCGATGCCCTGGAAATCGCGCATGCGCACGGCATTGTGCATCGCGATCTGAAGCCGAGCAACATCATGATCACGAATCAAGGAAAGCCCAACGAAACAATAAAGGTCCTTGATTTCGGTATCGCCAAGCTTGGCAACGACGCATCAGTAAAGACAACGCAGACAGGAGAAATTTTTGGCAGTCCAGCTTATATGAGCCCGGAACAAGCCCTCGCCCAAAACGTCGATGAAAAATCCGATCAATACTCGCTCGGCTGTGTGGTCTTTGAATTGCTCACAGGGCGCACTCCATTTGTGGGTGAAAACTTTTTGCCCATGATCATGGCGCATGTCAACGAGAAGGCTCCCACTCTATCGCGCGTCAGCGACAAGCGCTTTCCCGCACCAGTTGAACGCACTGTCGCCCGGTTACTGGAAAAGAAACCGGAAGACCGCTTCGCGTCAATTTCGGAGGCAAAGGAAAGTTTGCTTGGTAAAGCAGCTCCAGTCCAGAAGAAACAAGGCGGAAAGTCGCTTGTTTCCACCCGCTCACTAATTCTTGGCGGTACGGTGATTGTATCGCTGCTTGTGGCTTGGAGCGTCGTCGGCTTTCTCAATCCGCCAAAAGTAACCGACGTAGCAAGCAGCAAGCACTATCAGCCCGGCAACGATAACGGCATTCCCATTGGTGAGCTCGGCGGCGATGACGCTGGCTTTCTCATTTCACTCAATCAGAATCCGAATCGCGAAATCGTCGATTTGAGCAAGCAGCCAAACATAACGGATGCCGGATTACACGGCTTGTTGTCAGTGCATTCGGTTAAGCGTCTATCGCTGAGGCGCTGCCAGAAGTTCACTAATGCCAGCATGAAATATTTGCTCGGCTTACCTTTGATCTATCTGGACCTGCATGAGACACCTCTAGATGACTCCGGCATGAAGGATATTTGCCAAATCAAAACGCTGCTCTATCTCGATGTTTGCGACACCGACGTGAGCGATAAAGGTTGCGTCGATCTGCCAAATCTTTCCAACCTGAGAGTGCTCAGAATCCACAAGACGCCCATTACAGGGAGAGCCCTGGACGATATTGTCAAAATCCCAAAACTGAGAGAATTGGACGCTAGCTTCACTGAAGTGCATGAGAATCTCGGCGCTTTGAAGCAGACTAAGCTAAAAAAACTGGAATTGGAACGCTGCCTTCTCACTAATGAAAGCCTGAAAAACGTGGCACAATTGCCTTTGCTTGTCTCTCTCAGCCTCCGCGGCAACGACAATATTACTGATGACGGTCTGCTTCTTTTGAAATCCTTGAAAAACTTGCGAGTGCTGTTCGTTGGTCAGTGTCACAACTTAACGCCCCAAGGAATAGCTAAACTCAAAGCCGCCCTGCCCGGTTGCCACATTCAAGAAGTTGACACTGCCGAGGCCGAGGTTCGCCAGGCTCTCGATGCCTTTCGCGAATGAGATGCTGGCATCGCCTGCGGTATCACTAATGCAATTTCAAAGCCGCATTTTCATAGCAGTCGTCCGCAAAAATTCTCTGGCTTTGCGTCAAGATGAAATACGTCACACTCGCTCTTGATAACAGCCAGTTGCCCCTGAAGTCCCGCCGGGCCAGAAACCGCCCAGGCGGGTGAAAAATCTACAAATTGCACCCGACTCGATAAAAGTCCGCCCGATATGCAATTGGGGAAGGTCCTTAGATTTTAGTTGACAAAGTCAACTATCTAATTGACAATGTCTTTCAAATCACTCGAGGTGTCGCAATGGTGGTGATGACAATTGACCAAAGAGTTGAGCTCGTGCGGCGTTTTAACCGCTTTTACAGCCAACAGATTGGAGCGCTGGATGAGGGACACCTGCGCAGCCCGTATTCGCTGGTCGAAACCCGCGTTTTATATGAATTAGCACACCGTGAAATCGCTACCGCGTCAGAACTCGGACGCGATCTTGGTTTAGATCCGGGATATCTCAGTCGCATCCTCCGTAATTTCGAAAATAGTGGACTGCTTGCGAAAACACCATCCAAGACAGATGGTCGGCAGAGTCATTTGCGGCTGACTGAAAAAGGTAAGGAAACATTTGCCCCACTAAATGAGCGCGCTCATAGCGAAATTTCCGCAATGATCGGCAAACTCAGTGCCTCTGAACAACAGCGCCTGATCGAAGCGATGACTACTATCCTGCGATTGCTCGGTGCTCCGGGCGGCAAAAACGATGGTCACGGAGCGCAGCTGCAATATATTTTGCGCCATCAGCAACCAGGCGATATGGGCTGGATTGTTAGTCGGCACGGGGCGCTCTACGCTAAGGAACATGGCTATGACGATAATTTCGAAGCTCTGGTAAGTGAGATTACGGCGCATTTTATTCGCAATTTCAATCCGAAGTTTGAGCGTTGTTGGATTGCCGAAAGAGATGGCGAAAATATAGGCTCAGTCATGCTCGTGAAAGAGTCAGAGACAGTGGCTAAATTACGCCTGCTACTGGTCGAACCAAAAGCGCGAGGATTGGGAATCGGCGCCCGCTTGGTCGACGAGTGCATACGCTTTGCGCAGCAAGTGGGCTACAGAAAGATCACGCTTTGGACACAAAGCACACTCAGTTCTGCCACAAAAATATATGAAAAAGCCGGCTTTCAACTAGTCAAAGAAGAAGAGCACAATGTGTGCGGCCCCAAACTCATTGGGCAGACCTGGGAATTGGCACTACCAACCAGCCAGCACCGCCAGTAGGGTCATCAGTCCGTCAACCTACTCGTCCAGCCTGTAGCCCAGCCCCTTGATTGTCGAAATCAAAGAGCTTTCACCTTCGCGATCGATTTTTTTTCTCAATCTTGTGATGCATTGGCGCACGGCATCCTCCGAAGATTCAGACTCGGAGCTCCACACATGCTCGAGCAAATCATTTACGTCTAGCACCTGATTTTTCTTGCGCATGACGTATTCGAGCAAGGCAAATTCTTTGGGCAGTAATTTAATTTCTACGCCGGATCGAAAAACTCGAGAAGATTGCATGTCTAGAACCAGATCG
>CAJCHQ010000961.1 GCA_903970295.1 Bryobacterales bacterium | reverse complement strand
TCGTGCAGCGCTTGCTGGCGGTCGTGCCCAAGCTGACTCGCTCGGTTTCGGTCACGACTCGCGAGCGAAGACCGGCAGAAGAAGAGAGCGTCGACTATTTCTTTCGGACAGTTACTGAATTCCAGACCTTAATCACAGAAGACATGTTTATGGAATGGGCTGAGTTTGCCGGCAACCGCTATGGCACTCCCCGCGCCTGGGTCCTCCAGGAGCTGCGCTCCGGGCGCGACGTCATTCTGGAAATTGAAGTTCAGGGAGCCAAACAAATCAAGCAGAAGTTTCCCGAGGCAGTTTTGATCTTTCTTTCGCCGCCGTCTTTTGATGCGTTAAAGAGCAGACTTCAGGGCCGCGCTACTGAAAACGCTATGAAAATGGCTCTCAGACTGAGAAAAGCGAGGCAGGAGATGCGCGAACGCCATCTCTTTCACTATGAAGTTATTAACGACAATGTAGATGAAGCTGTCAACAATCTGGTTCATATCGTGTATGCTGAACGGTGTAGGATCAGAGACAGCGAGGCAAACAGCCCCACAAATGAGCACAACAAGAATTCTTGATCAATTGCTAGATAAAGACACGAACCGCTACGAGCTTGTTCTGAAGGTAGCTCAGCGCGCTAAGCAGATAAAGACCGAAACTCGCGATCAGCATAAAGCTACCAACGCCGTGATTCAGGCTCTGCAAATGGTAGCCGCCGAGGGCGACGGTACAATCATGATTTCAACTTCTGGCTACGGCATCTACTGACCTAGAGATTGAGTCAGCCATTAAAGTTATGGACCGGGCATTTTGCCGGTCCATTTTCGTTCGTTGACTTTCGGGTCGGCATTTTGGGGCGGCACTGTATTGGATGGCACTGTTGCAGCGCTTTGGGCTGCACAGAAATGCCAATGAAATGCCAACTTTGTTTTTTAGAGTGCATGTGGGCGAGACTCAGAGCCCGATAGCAAAGCTCTAACGACAAGAGAAAGCAACAGATATGGACCCGTTTGAAGAATTCAGTCCGATCGAATGGGATCAGGCGGATATGCAATTGCTGGCTGAGAGTCGCCACCACGCTCGAATGCCGGAGGTTTTCGGGACATTTGAATTGTTCTCGATTACTGATTGTGAGCGGGAAATCTCTCTCGCTTCTGGCGGCAATGGTTTGGTGATTGTGGCTGGCGGTGGTGCCAAGGGGAGCCCTTAACTTGATCTCACAAGAAGGCTTTCGTAGAAATACCGTTGTCAAATCCTGACCCCGGGTCTAAACTTTGTCTGTCGTTAGGAACACATCACATCTCTGGCTGGCGTCATGGATATTTGGTCAATTTTGATTCTCTTAGCCTTCATGGCCGGTATCATGGGGTGGACCATGACACCGTTTACTAGCGGCATCTTATGGTTTTGCGACTGGAAAGAGGGCAACCCGATCAACTGGGGTATGGACGCTGCGTTCACGATCGCCGTCCCGTTTGCCTGGATGTTCGCCCTTTTCGAAATTATCGTTCTCTACAGCAAGTAAGAATGCTTTCCGGCCTTCTGAACCACCAACCATTTCTGCCAATTCGGCCAGGATAGTTGCTGCTTCTGCCGCACTTTCTATTTGAGTCAGCCGGACGCGAAACGGCGGGCTGCCTTGAATGCCTTTAGTGTATTGAGTCAGGTGGCGGCGACTTTCGTTCGTGCCGATGCGTTGCCCTTTGTAGCGGATCAAGCCAACGCAATGCAGGTATCCGGCGATTAAGCGGTCGACATCGCTGGGACCATCATCGAGAATGCCGGTCTCGATGTACTTGGTGATGCGCGGAATCAGCCACGGATTGCCTAAGGTGCCTCGGGCCACAGCGACGCCGTCGACACCGGCAGCTTCCAAAAGACGGATCGCATCTTCCGGTTCGAAGACGTCGCCATTGCCAAAAACAGGTATGGACAGAGCTTTCTTCACCTGAGCAATGAAACTCCAATCGGCTTTGCCCGAATATAACTGTTGTCTTGTGCGCCCGTGGACCGTTACGGCTGATGCGCCAGCAGCCTCGAGCATGAGCCCGAACTCGACCGCGTTGCGCGTGTTGTCGTCCCAGCCAAGGCGGAACTTGACTGTGAGCGGCACATTGATGGCGTTCTTGACGGTTGTTACTATTTCCCTGGCCAAATCTGGTTCGCGCATGAGGGCGCAACCGTCTTTGCCTTTCGTGATTTTAGGTACCGGACAACCCATGTTGATGTCGACGAAATCGGCTCCCCGTGCTTGTGCCAATTGGGCGGCCTTGGCCATTACTTCCGGCTCGTGCCCGAAAATTTGAATCCCCGTTGGTCGCTCAGACTTATCGATATCCATGATCCGCTGATTATCGGGGTTATGCATCAACGCTCTGCTGGAGACCATCTCAGTCGCGAGCAGGCAATTTTTGTCGATCGTTCTGACGATATTGCGAAAGACGAGATCCGTAACGCCCGCCATCGGCGGCACGTATACGCGGCTCTTAAGGGTGAGAGAACCAATTTGAATCGGCATGATTTTTAGAGTTTACAAGAACGCAGCCGTCAGTGTCCAACTCTTGCCCGAGGTCATAAACAATTGATTCGGTCTGGACTACAATGAGCGCACTTGGGCAGGACAAAATCGTGGCTACTCTCGTGGATA
>CAJCHQ010000960.1 GCA_903970295.1 Bryobacterales bacterium | reverse complement strand
AGACCTCCCGCAGCGGTCGATACTCGTGGTGCCTTTGCCGTCTGGTTGTATGGACGGCTCCCAGCTTCTTCTCATCAACTGTCTTTAAGTGCGGTAATTTAAACTATTTGAGTGCAGAAACATAAACTGAGGAGCCATAACCGTGCAAAAACTTGAGACGCATACCTCCCTTTTTATCTATTTGCACACGCACTGGGATCGCGAATGGTTTTTAACTTTTAGCACTGCTCAGGCACTTCTGATGGATCGAGTAAGAAAGACACTGGCGGCGCTGGAAGCGGACCAGTTGCCCAATTTTTATCTCGATGGGCAGGCGGTCGTTTTGGAAGATGTTTTAGCGATCGAGCCGCAACTCGAAGGCCGATTAAGGCGAACGATGGAGCGGGGGCAGCTTTCTGCCGGACCCTGGTATGTGTTGCCCGATCAATCTCTGGTCGGTGGAGAAAGCCTGGTTCGCAACTTGAAAGTGGGCATCGAGATCACCCGTACTTTCGGCACGCCGGTGATGACCGGCTACAATCCTGATACTTTTTGCCACATCCAGGATCTGCCGCGAATTCTCAACGGATTTGCCATCAACACTGCACTAGTGTTGAGAGGTGTGCCACCACTCAAAGATACAAATGTTTTCTGGTGGGCCAGCCCTGACGGCAGCCGCGTCCTCACTTACTGGCTGAATAAGGGACTTTCGCATTCGATTTTCCATAAGTCTGACAAAGCTGATGAAATCGCCTCTGATCTAAAAGCGAGATGGGAGCTCGACACTGCTGATAGTACCAAAGCACCGATGCTATTTTCTGCTGGGGGCGAAGGTATGCAGCCTCCCGGCGATTTGATGGTCAAGGTGGAGAAACTGAATAGAATATTGCCGCAAAGCTGCCAGGCTGAAGTCGTGTCAATGGAGCAATTTCTTTCTTACCTCGAGAAGTGGGCAGCCAATAAGGATTTGCCGGAGATAGTCGGCGACCTGCGAGATAATCGTTCGATCAGCGAAAAGTTTCCCGCGTATGTTCTTGATGGAGTTTCCTCGACCCGGCTATATTTGAAGCGTGACAATGTCCTCGCCGAACACCGGCTGGTGCGAATGGCCGAGCCATTCTTCGCTATGCTGCATGCCCTGGACGTCATGCCCTATCCCCAGGGTGAGCTTTTACACGTATGGAAGCAACTTCTCAAAAATCATCCCCACGACAGTATTTGCGGTTGTAGTATCGATCCTGTTCATCAGGAGATGGTGACGCGTACACAGCAAATCAATTCCTTTTTGGACGGTTTGGATTTCCTGGCCATGGAAAAATTGACTGAATGGCCTGGATGCTCGGGTCAGAACGGGCATGCCAAAATCGATTCTATTGCTTTGCCAACGATCGCTGGCCCGCAGCCTATCGATCCGGATAATGGCAGCGATCGTTTGCTCACTTTCAACACCTCGAGCTACAAACATAGAGCGCCTGTGCGCTTGAGCTGGTACTGCCCGCCCGAGGCGAAAATCGCTTTAACCGCGAACGAATTTCAAATCGAGAAAGATGTTTTAGATAGCAATCATTTGTTTCACAGTGGTGGTGGTTTTTACTACAAGCCGATTCGTTGCATCGAAGGCTGGCTCTGGCCTGAGGAAGTGCCGGCTTTAGGATGCGGAGAAACTTTGTGGAGTCCGCTTGCCCCGAAGAAGGAAGCTCCGGGAAGGAAGTCAATTGACCAGAGCGGCGGCAGTGAAAGCGTCGCCGACAGTCGCTGCATGCAGGTCAAGAATCAATGGAAGATCGAGAATGGTCTTTTGACAGTCGAAATCGACGGCCAGGGCAATCTTATTGTCAACACTGCGCTTTCAGGTAGAGAGAAGAAGTTCAATCTGGTGCACGAATTTGTCGACGTCGGTGATGGTGGCGACAGTTACAACTTCGATCCGTTGCCGAATGACGTTCCGATCAAATCAAAATTGATAGATATTAAAGCCGGTCTTGAAGGACCGCTGGTGTCTTCATTGATGATCTCTTATGCGATCGACATTCCAGCCGGATTGGAAACAAATTCTGCAGCGCCAGAGCCGCTCGACAAGAAGCGCACGAGCCGAGTGATCAGTCACGGAATCAGAACTGAAATCAGCCTGCGAAAAGGTGTGCCGATTCTTTTCTTCGAGACTAATTTCGATAATCAAGCTCACGATCATCGTTTAGAAGTTCGTTTCGGCTCGACAGACGTCGTGAAGGAAAGCTGGTCCGAATGCCACTTTAGTTTGGCTAAACAACCAAATATTGTAGAAAAACCAAAACTGCCAGTACCCGTTGGTCATGAAGTATGGCCGGAAAGTTATTTCTGCCAGCGGTTTTTTGCCGCCGCCGGACAGTTGTTTTTCAATAGCGGATTGCCGGAATATCGCACAGCAAGCGACCATGTGGCGATTACCCTGGTCAGAGCGACCTCCTATTTGTCCCGCGGGCGACTGCGCACACGCGGCGGTGGTGCCGGACCGTGGCTGGAAATACCTGAAGCGAACTGCCTGGGCATCAATCGTTGCTCATATGGCTGGGCGCCCCTGACCGAACCGGCAGCGCACGCCGATTCTTTAGACAACGAGTCTTTAGACAACGATCAGATCACGCGCGCTTATCAATTGACAGATTTGTTCGAAGGAAGATTGATTGCTTGTCCAGTCGGTAAGTTTGAAAAGGTACAGCAGAGATCTCTGGTTGTGATCGCCAATCCGGCGTTGTATTCCACCGCCACTTACGTTGAAGAGGGCAAGCTCTATGTCAGGATTTTGAACACGACATGCTCCGAGCAGGAGTCCGCGATCAAAATTTCACTGCCGGTTTCTTCAATCGGGCGCGTCAATTTATTGGGCGAAGATTTGCAACTGTTGCCGGTTAAGAAAGATGCCAGTGGAGCGACAACAGTGGATTTGAAGTTCGGCACGAATGAGCTTTTGACCGTCGTGTTCACCCTCGACGGAGCTGATTGATCTGCCTGTAGTCTGCTGCTTGTATTCCTGCTTATAGGGCAATCAGTCAGGCACCAATCAGCCAGCGAACTTTCTCTGTTTTGCTGCCGCGTAAAGCCAAATGGCCAGGTCCAGTCGTCTTACTTGTGCGTCTGCACCAGCAGGTTTGTATTGCGGCAATCCATGGTGCCGGGAAATTTCTTCGAGAGTTGATGTTAGTAAAACACACTCTGGCTGCCAATTATCCTTGCTCGCAAAAATGCCGCGGCGTTGGCAATTGGCAATAGCATCGGACTGTTCGCTCGTGGCCGATCTTGAGCTATTCAAAACTTCGCTAGAGTTTTGTTTGTTCAGTCCGAGCAATCGCGAAAGTCCGACCGCTAATTGGCCGACAGTCACGCTTTTCTCTGGTTCGAAATGAAGGGTGTCAACGGCGGTTGGCAGCAGTCTGGTTAGGGTGGAGAATTGGACCGCAGCGAAGCTCTGGGCGCTTGTCGGTACGTCGTCGAACCAGAAAAGAGGTGCACCATCTTCGAGTAGAGCGCGTTGTAGGGTGCGCAAATGTTTCCTGTTTGTGCGCACCGCATCTGGTGCTATATCGTGCTCGAGGCAATAGCCGGTCAGACATCCTTGCGCTTCGCCGATTGCCCATTCGGTTGGGTGCAAGCGATAGGCGCCATTCGTGATGTGTGTGACACCAATTGTTTTGCCGGCCGGCAAAAGGTTACCGCCCCGTTCCGGAATCAAAGCGCCAAGGGGAATTTGGAAAGGTTTGGTCTGTTGTCCAGTGCCTGGCACATCTTCGTGACCATGTATATCGACCTCGTAGTGTCCGATGCCGACGGAGTCGTCGCGTAGCATTGCCCGAGCGAGTGGGTTGTGGGAGGCCACTATATCCTGCTCGATGATAGTTGTTTTCGCATGGATTCTGCGAGACTCTCGAATATAAGGATACATTGAAAGACCGTCGCTTGTGCCCAACGCACTTTTGAGCAATGCCAATTCTTTGTAGCCGGCACCACCTTCATCACGCGGCGCTTCGTTTTGCAACCAGTACAGAAAACCGATACTTAAAGCCTTCCCTAACGCCAGGCGATGAGCTTCCACTGCCGGTTGTTGATCGATAATGTTGTATCCGCCGAGATCGTTGCTTTCCCAATTGATCATCGCCACATCGAATGGACAAAGTGGATCGGCAAAAGCATCTTTGTCAATCAAGCGTCTGTACGTCCAGAAGGGCTGAACCTGACGCTGGCTCCCTTCTTGTTCGCTGCCTGACTGAGGCTTGATGATTGTATCGGCGAACATTTTGTAGCCGCTGAAACTAAATTTTCCTTCCTGGTTGAACTGATCGAAGTGGTCCGGCTTAGCAATCGAATTGTCTGTTGCCGGTCGAAAATCCACAACGAACGGAAAGACAAAATCTTGTACATTGTCTTTGTTTCCGACCAGAGGTGCATGGGGCTCGCTCGTTTGAGCGCGGCTGTCTGAGCCAGTGGAGTAGGCAATCCCGGCCAGTGGTAAGAGGTCCCCCAGCTCGGTTGCATCAAGGCACATTTTGGGTTTGAATCGAATCGATTTGCCATCGTCGAGATTTATAGCCACGACTGTGCGTATGTGATCACGGGTGGTATCAACGCTAACGACTTTCTCGCGCCTGTATATTTGCAGATTGCCATTGCTCACAGCAGCCGCCAGTAATTGGTCAATCTCTTCTAATGCCGCTTTCGGCTCAAAAGCCAGTCTCGTCACCCAGCAATTTCCGGGATTAAAATAGACTTCATTTTGAGATTTGTTCGACAATTTGAAATTGGTTTTGTAGAAGTTCCTGATCTTTTGTCTAAGTGTCTGGAAGCTGAGGCAGGCTCCGGACGTTTCCACGAGCGGATTTTCATCTAAAGCTGAGACGCCCTGTGTCGTCATTTGTCCGCCCAGCCAGCTGGTTTCTTCGGTCAAGCTGACTTTGAGCCGGGGGTAATCTTTGACGATCCGGGCAGCGGCAGCGATTGCTGCCATACCGCCACCAGCAATGAGAACGTCGCAGCGAATTGTTCGAACCGGCTTTTGTACTGCGAACGTTTTGATTGCTGTGTTGGGGCTCTCCCAAGTGACGTGTTCTACATCAACAACTGTGAATTGATTTTTCTTATTCTCGGTCTGCTCCGTCTGGACGCGCCTCTGCGGGCTATCGTCTGCGGCGGCTG
>CAJCHQ010000959.1 GCA_903970295.1 Bryobacterales bacterium | reverse complement strand
GAAGAATCCCAAAAAGCGGCTGAAGGTCGATTGGCTGGTTTCTGCCGCTTTCGGCACAAGAGAGGTGGTCGCTCCATTTAGGAAACTGGTAGGACCCACGCGCGGCTTTTCACGCCCGAGGGCGGCTAGATCAGGCTTGGGGTAACTTCTCGGAAGCAGCGGTCCGCTTCCCTTCAGAGGTACTTCAAGATTGCCACCGGCAACTTGGATGCCGCTTTTGACTTGAAGTAGTTCGTCTCGGCGAGCAGCGTCGCCGGGAAAGAGGCGGTGGAAGTTGGAGCTGATTTCGGCATCCGCGGCAGCCCGTTGCTCTGCGCGCTGCACCTGATTGAATTCGCCTGCAAAACGTTCGCCATCTGCCAAAAGCCCCTCGGTAGAACCGAGCTTTCGATGGAGAAGTGCGACAGATCCGGCGACAACCACGGCGCTGGTGCCGATCGCCACTTTTTCTTTTGTATCATGCTTGAGAAAATTATTTACGGCAGAAGTGACGCTGTGCCAGGTGTTGACAGGATGAGCGGCTAATTCACCGGCCTGCAAAAGCATTAAGGACCCCTGACCAACAGGATTGACCATGGCCGCTAAGCCGGGTGGAGCTGGAGCCGGGTCAGTCACAGCGACCGGGTGAATGACGCTGTTAACTTCTTGGCTAGCCCAATCGTAAGCCGAACTCCACATCGACTTGGCAGGTTTGGCCGGCGCCTGCGCTAGCTTTTCCTGACTTTCTGCACGAAGCTTATTGGCAGTCTTGGCTGGATCGTGATCAGCTGGAGGATCTGGCTTTTTCGCCGCTGCCTCAGATTGCGCTAGTCCGAACTGGGCTAGGGAATTGGGTTTAGAATTGTCAGTAGCAGTCATCTGATTGAACGACCTGCCGGATCTTGGGACCAGCGGCAACTGTGGGGATTGAAAGGATGTATCCGACCATCACGAGTCTTAGACAGGTTCACCAAAGTTTTAATCCAGGATAATCCTGCTCCAGTGCCGCTAAAATGGGGAATCTACTCAGCTGAAGGCGGAAGCAGTCGCCGCCGAACAAAAATTAATCTAAAACTTCCGTCCCTCATAATTTAAATTCCATTTATAAGGTGCTTCTAAACCCATCCCAAATACCGAAGCGGTGCTGTCAGACCGAGATAGAAGCCACAACCAGGCAACGACATGACGATTTCCCCAGTTAAAGAGCTGATTGACACTATTATCGAAAAAGATCCGGCTGCCAAGAGCAGGCTGGAGGTGGTCTTATGCTACCCGGGATTTCATGCGCTTTTGTTGCATCGCATTGCCCATCCCCTCTGGCAAGAAGGCAAGACAACTTTGGCGCGCTTCATCTCTCACGTCGGTCGGGTACTGACGGGCATTGAGATTCATCCAGGAGCAACCATCGGTCGCCGAGTTTTTATTGATCACGGCATGGGCGTAGTCATTGGTGAGACAGCTATCGTTGGCGACGATGTCGTCATTTATCAAGGAGTGACTCTGGGAGCCGGTGCAGCAGCCCGCATGGGGGCCAAGACCCGAGACAAGAAGCGCCATCCCACTCTCGGTACGGGCGTTATCGTTGGTAGCAACGCCGAAGTCCAAGGCGATATAACCGTCGGAGATAACGCCCGAGTAGCCTCAGGTTCAATCGTTTTGAAAGATGTACCACCCAATTCGGTGGTCGTGGGTGTACCTGGGCGAGTTATCTACAAAGACGGCGAAAGAGTCAATGAAGACATACCGACAGATATCGAAGCGGAAGCGATCAAATGTCTGAAAGATGCCATTGGTCGTCTTGAAAAGCAAATCGAAGAGCTCAGACACGCGCAGGTTGGGTCGAACGGCAAGCAAATCGCTGAAAACGGCGACAGAGCTGACGGCAGCGACATTTCCCCCACGAACGCCGACGCCAGCAGCAGACGTCTAGACCCAGTGGATGCATTTTTGCATGGCGCTGGTATCTGAATTACGTTTTCAAGTGGTTCCCGAAGTGTAATCCTTCAGCGAACACAGTAAAATAAGCCAAGTTTGCCTCCGGCGCATCGTTCGCTTGCCGGCTGGGTAGGATATCGTCGTGTACCGCATCGATTGGAAAGGAAACTCGAATGGCAGAAAGCGAGCTTGAGAAGGCATTTTCGACGCTTGCAGAGGTGCTCACTCTCACCGAAACGGAAATCAACGAAGAGATAAATGCGATTCAGCAACAAATTCAGGAGCTGAAGGATCGCATCGTCCACCTGAACGGACAGCAGCAAACTCTCACCCACGACCGTGATTCGATATCGGAGATGTACAACCGATATTGTGCCACTGAGACTGGTGCCCCACAGGTAGAATTCTAAGTGCACAGGGTAGACCTAAGCGTCTGAATCGGCGCTTCTCTAACTGGGCAGACGAAGTTCTAAGCTCCGAAATAGAGCTGCTATAGTGAACCTAGCGGCGTTGGCCCACCGCTGAGTCAGGATCCAATTCAAGATAAATGCCAGCCTCTTGCCCCTACTGCGGCGCCACTCTCAATTTCGGTTTGAGATTTTGCGTAGTCTGTGGACGGCACACGACCTCGAACGAAATGTCAAAAATGGGCGGCGGCTTGAAAAGTGGTATCAAGCAGCAAGATGCAACGCGACGTCTTGATGACAATTTATCCTCCTCCGATTTCGAACGCACGCGCAAACCAACCCGCCTGAGGCGGCATGTTCGCAGCCTGGGTGAGCATCTTTTTTATCTAGTGGTCGGTGCAACACTCTTTTTCTGCGCAATTCGCTTCACCTTGCAAACCTATTTCCCGGGCAAAGTTCACCGCATATTGGCCCCTATTTTGGGCAAAAATAGCGCCGTTGTCGAACAGACGTTGACCGGCAACAGTAATTCATCGGCAGATAGTGACAACAAGAAAGACAAGCCTGACAAAAAGGACAAGCCTGACAAAAAGGACAAGCCGGATAAAAAAGTCAAAAATCAATCTGCTGGGAACCACACAAAATCAGGCTCCACCGCGCCATCGAATAAAGTCAAACACAAATGGCACCATTGGCATTCCAAGCACAAGCCGAACGAGAAGCCTTGATATTCAAGTATTTAGTTAGCCACCCCCGGTGGTGATTCGTCTTCTTTGGCAATTCGCAGCACACCCATTTCTATCGATAAGGTGAATTCTTCGATCGTCCAGCTGCGCTTAACCTTTGGCGAACGATAAAGATTGGCTCTGACCAGTTTATCGCCGGCACTTGTCACTTCGTAAAAGTATTCCTTCTCGTAATAAGGAGGTACTTTGACGATCAGAAGTTGTCCTTTATGCACTGGTGCAGTCATAAACTCACTCGTCACGTTCAAGGTACAGGCGCATGCGCCCGTGTTCTAAACTAGAAGCAGATTGCTGCCCAATTCGAGTTTGAAAAGATGATTGGTTTTGCACAAGGTTTGATAAGTTTTTGCATCACGCATCAACTTCTCTACCGGATACTCTTT
>CAJCHQ010000958.1 GCA_903970295.1 Bryobacterales bacterium | reverse complement strand
GCAAGGCAAGGCAAGGCAAGGCAAGGCAAGGCAAGGCAAGGCAAGGCAAGGCAAGGCAGTAGAGTACTTCCCGACGGAGGCTTCTGCTGCCTTGCCCTGGGGGCGGAGTTTTTTGGTCTTAGGCTTTGTTTTGTTTTTTTGTTCTTATTGAATACGTAAAATAGACAAATTAGGTAAAATTGTGCATTAACCCATTAACCCATTAACCACCTAAGACAACGTATCCAGTTGTTAGACACGTTGCTGCGGTGAGCCGGGTGCGACAGGTAGCGTCAAAACAATCCAGCTATTCCCTGCGCAGATTCTGACACCAGTAACGGTTGCAGAAGTCAATCGGCTTGAAGTCGGCTGGCGATACGAGCAAAGCTTTCGCGGATTGCGCCCAGGGCGGTCGGATCGCCACACCGCTGGGGGGTGTCCAAGGCGTGTTGATGTCAAATGCTTTCGACATACTAAACTAAGTCATAGTATGGACTTTAAATTTGAGATTGGAAAATTCGGTGCTCGAAGTCCGAGGGTGGTGATAGAACCGGAGCGCAGTGGAAAGTGCACTTCGCTCCGGCTTTATCTGCCTAGATCTCACATTGGTCTGAGCAAAATCCAGCCGATCCAGAAGCCTGCCAGTCCCTCGATCAGCGCGACCTCGCCACCACCAGTAATGACATGCACGATTATGCCAACACAGATTGCGGCACCCTGGGCGAGCAAGAAGCGAGGCCAGTCAGTGAATTTTTGATGCGCCGGCGGCCAGATCACGTATGTGAGCAGGAGCCACGTGCTTTCGAGCGCAAGAAAAGCCGCGAGCAGTGGCCGGAGTGAATCACCTCTCGTGTAGCACTCGAGAATGACGGCGGCCAGGGAAAATAGCATGGACTCGACGATATGAGATTCGCGACACAGCAATTGACGCCCCCTGAGAAAGCGCCACTGGTGGTTGCTGTCCGGTATGTCCACAGTCTCTAATCCAGGAAATGCATTGGAACCGTACCAATCAAGCAACAGCAAGACAAAAACTTCGAGCACGATGGTGTGAACTACTAACGACATTGGATTTTCTCCGCTACAGGTGAGACTGTCAGGCTGACTTGGGGGTTTTCTTCTTCGGTGAAAGGATGCCGAGCACGCGCTCTCGTTCGCGATCGGGCATGAGTGCGAGATAAGCCTCTTTTCGATCGGCGACCAAACCCTGGAAAAAGCGAACCAGATATTCCCGGGGCAGGCGCAACACGGCGGCGAGTCTTGACGGTTCGGCATCGCGCGCCAGGGTCAGACCCAGCTCGATGATTTCCTCGTAGAGGTCTTGCGCAAGCAATTCGTTTCCTTGTTTGACTCTCGTTTCCGCCAAATCGATGGTTGCCTGAAGGAGCCGATGCCTATCCTCGTTGTTGCCACCGCCATGCTTCAACTTGGTGATTAGCATGGTTCGGAGGGCGCCATAATTTGAGACATCAGCACGCAATTCGGTTGCGGTTTTTACAACTTTCATGACCATATCCTTTCACTTGTGGTTGCCGAGCTTTCAGCGAAACTTTGACGAATTAGCGAAGCTAATTCGTTTCGTAAGTGGGTGCTAGTTAATTCAGCGTTTTGGCGTGACGGTACTTAGGAGATTTTGGGGTGAACTTATGCCTCGGATGCTAGTAAATAGGTGGCAAGAGTCACAAGTAAAGAAGAGTAACTTGCTCACTTCACAACCAATTGTTGTTTGCGCGAGCTCAGTGTGGCTGTGGCTAAAGTTCTCTCAAGTTGCTCGCGCTCGGCAACTTTGCCGAAAATACTTGAACAAATTTTTTTTAAAATGCGAGCGGGTAGAAACAACGGCGCTGCGGTAAAACGCTGCAGTCACTATCCGCTCGCAAGACGTTCTGTTGTGTGTCAAGGGTAATGCTGGTGCTGTTAACGTTGGAGTGTTTTATGCTGCTGCGCTTACCTGCTCAGGCAAAAGACGTTCTACCCTTGCTGCCAAAGTATTGACGACCACTCTCTCTCCATCCCACGCGACTACTGTTTCGTAATTGGTGCGGTCGACGCTTGGTCTACATCTGCGTATGAATTCCCTCGCCGTGCGCTTCACTGCGTAGTCGACTTCTTCGCGAAAGCTGATCGAACCGCCAGGTTTGAGGACGATCAGGGCATACACCGAGCGGTTGCTGAATCTGGTGTCGGCTACCCATCTTTGACCGAACAGCGATGCGTACTTGAGGACCGTTGCCAAATCGCTTTCTTCAGGATGGACAGCGTAAGTTTGCCTTCCATCTACCGCCGCCCCTCTGTAGAAGCGAATGAGCGCGCGATTGTCCTCTTTGAGTTCTGCGGCGCTCGTGCCGCGCAGCGTGTAATGGGGAAAGCCATCATGGTCGAGGACTTGGTGATTCGCCACTGGGATGGCATTGATCAGGTGTTTTCCGAAAGTGGCACCAGGCGCTGTCAAAAGCGTAGGTTCAAATTCGATGCTGGAAATACCGGTTCGTATAGCGAGTTCCGAACCGAGCAAAATTCCGGGAGTGGCATTATCGTAAACCTTCATAGATTTCTCCTAATGTGGGCATTTTTGTCTAGTCCAGGTTGTAGAGGTCTTTGATTTCAGCCGCAGACATGTTTTCGGTCTCTGTCTCGGCATCTTCATCAACTGTCGTAGCATCTTCATCCATTGCCTTCACTGGGATGCTCAATGGACTTTCTGCTTTGGTTTCTGCTTGCTGTAAACGGACATGATCCCTCATTGCTTCTAAGACCGCACGCGCCTCTTCCAAGCGTTCTTGAAAAGAGCCGCTGTCGCTTTGCCGAGTTTGGCTTGCAGACGGAGTTGTACCTGATTCACATTCGTCATCGCTGTAGTCTTCATACGATTCGACTTCTACAGGGAGAACGCTGTTGAGGAGAGCATCGAGCAGGTAGCGATGATTCAATCGCGTAGCGAGAATGGCATCAATGCGGAATGTCATTTGGGCTAAGCGCGCTTCTGCTCGCGACCGAATGGCATCGACTGCGGCGTATTCTGCATCTGACGGGTTTTGTGTGGCGAGCAGCTCGCGCGTAATGCGAAATGCCCGAATCGCCAGTCGCCAACCTTTTGGGCGGAACTGTAAAGCGCGTTGTCTGATCACTGATTCAAGATCATCGTGATGCTGAAGAATGTCAGCCAATTCACGGGCGGCTTCAACCTTGTCGCGCTCGATTTTCCAGGCATGCGCGAGATCAGGAAAGTCATCGCTGATATTCTCGGTCGTGTTCAGCAAGCGCTCATGCCGGTTGGCTCTCAGCGTGTCACGCAGTAATTGGCGCTGCTCAGAACTGAGTACCGGAAAGTCCAGGTACAGGTAAAGTGTATCGGTTCTGGCTAGCACTTTCATCACGCGCATCAATCGCCTTGATACTGCGGTTAACGCTGCTTCGGTTGCGAGATAGCTTTGCCTTGCCGAATGCCAATCTTCGCTGTCGATTTGTCTGGTGTCCCAAATCTCTTTAGCGGCGATCGCGGTATCACAGGCGGTGCCAATCA
>CAJCHQ010000957.1 GCA_903970295.1 Bryobacterales bacterium | reverse complement strand
AGGCCGGTCGTCCAGCAAAGCAGCCATGGACTGTCCAACTTTCAGAAACCCCTAAGTAATCGAGAACCAAGGTACTAGTAAACTTACTGGCCGTCAAAGATTTTCTTCAGCTTCGCTTGATCCGTTGCCAGCGATAGCAACTTATCTCGCACAGCCACTTTCATGCGCCCACTCGTACCGGGTTCCATGTTCAACTGAAATGCCAAACTGGCACCATAGAACAATGCATTGAATTCGAATGCTACCTGTTGTGCATTAGTGTCAGCCTTCAATTCACCAGTTTCGACCGAATCTCTGATCAGTCTTTCCATAAATCGCAGCCAATCGCGCATGGTTTTAGCGACGACATCGCGCACGGCTCCGGATCGACCATCGTACTCGGCGGCGACATTGGTAAAAAACTCGCCCCCAAAGAACATCGAGCGATCGCCGTATTCGAGCCACACCTGGCAAAGTTCCCAGAGGCGCTTGACGCCTTTCTCGGCTTTATAAGCCGGTTGCAGGACTTCCTCATTGAAGATGGCGCAGGCTTCGTTAAAAGTAGAAAGCTGAAGGTCTTCTTTGGATTTAAAGTGAGCAAAGAGGCCGCTCTTGCTCATGCCTAGTTCTGTCGCCAGCTTGCCAATCGTCAAAGACTCCAGGCCCTCACGCGAGGCCATCGTCACAGCTGCACGCAAAATCAACTGGCGGGTTTGTTCGCCCTGCTTGGTCCGCTTGCGAGAAGCCGATTCAGCCGCCTGAGTCTGAATTTGCTGGCTCGAAAAGGCTGAAGAGCTCACCTGGCGACCCTCTGATTAAATTCGCTGTTTCGAGTATACCAGATACGAACGTTCGTGCTAACATTTTATTGTGAGGTGCGAATGATCGTACTTTATATCGTGGAAGCCCAATCGAGGATGCGAGTCGAATGAAAAACCGAAAAGCGGACGTCACGCTTACTATTCAGGTGAAGGCTTACGATATTGACGTCGCCGGCATCGTGCATAACAGTGTTTACCTTTGTTGGTTAGACGATGTGCGCTGTGCCTTCCTGGCCAAAGTCGAGTCGATTGAGGATGGCTTCAAGCTCGGCTATATTGCAGTGCTCGCGAAGAGCGAGATCAAATATAAGCGGCCGATCAAATTCGGTGACAAAGTTGTCGCCGAGCTCTGGTTGAAAGCGGTAGGTCGAGTTAAATGGGCCATCCACTGTGATTTCCGAGTTGGCGATACGATCGTGGCTGAGGCCCTTCAGGAGGGCTGCATGGTCGATCTAAAAACGCACAGACCGATAGAGTTGCCGGTGTCGTTCAAAAAATATTGGCAAAATAATCATGCTGGCGAGCCCAAAATTCCCAGTGCTGCTGACGCAGAATTGCTGGAAGATTTTTCGTTTGAACCGGTAGTCTGCCCTGTATAGGTACTAATTGTCCAGGCAATGCTTGGGAGGCAAGAAATAAATGACTAGCTTGAAAGATAGAGACAAAAATGTCACCACACCTGCCGAACCGGCAGTCAGTTTTGCTGAAACGGCAATGCGATTGGGCGGTAAAAGCGAGGAAGAGTCAAGGCGCACTGGTGCGCTCGACATGGCTGACGATCAAGTCGAGCAGTTGTTCGCCGCCCAGTACAAGACGTCCAACAGTCCTGTGCACAAGGCGGTTTGGGAAAACGAGACGCCTATCGCTCTCTTCACCACGCCAAAACTTGACGCCGGCATTCTCGAGCTGCCAGTGATGAAGCAATCGCTAGCAGTTCTCGAGAGGCACACCGCAGCGGGCACTCTTTTCAACGACAAAGGAAAAATTACCGAGCAAGTCATCGACGACCTCGGCAAAGTAGGTTATTGGGGTCTCTTTATTCCGCAAAAATACGGCGGTCAGGGTCTGACCGTTCGTCAGTTCATGAATTTCCTCGCTCAAGTAGCCTTGAAAGTACCGATGGTTGCTGGCCTTGCTTCAGTGCATAGTTGTATTGGCGCGGTCGACCCGATCGTCACTTTCGGCAACGATGAACAGAAGGCGAGATTTTTGCCCAAATTGGCCAGCGGCGAAATGATCTCGGCATTTGGTCTGACCGAGCCGAACGCCGGTTCTGATTTGACTGCACTGAGAACCTCAGCCGTCCTCAAAGGCGATCATTATATACTGAATGGCGAAAAGCTCTTCATCACCAACGCTATCCTGGGCAGAACCGTCTGCGTAGTGGCATTGGTCGATGGCAAGCCGGCAACTATCGTTGTCGAATTTCCGAAAGAAGAAAGCGAAAACTTCAAGCTAGTTCCCTACGGTATTTATGCAGTTAAACAAGCCTACAATCAGGGCTTCAAATTCAAAGACTTTGCGGTGCCGAAAGAAAATCTTTTGGTGCCAACCGTCGGCGACGGCTTGACCATTGCCTATCACGGACTGAACCGCGGTCGTCTTGCCTTGTGTGCCACAGCCGCATCGGGCATGAAAGGTATGCTCGCTAATATCATTCCGTGGGCTCAGTTTCGTGAGACGTATGGTAACGCCATCGTTAAACGTGAATTGGTCAAACGTCGTATCGCCAAAACGGCCGGCTTGATTGCCGGTGCAGAAGCGCTCTACAACTGGGGTTCCTGGTTACTGGATCAAGGCTACCGGGGCGAACTCGAGTGCATCCTGGCCAAAATCTTCGGTAGCGAAGCCCAGAAAGAAGTGGCAATCGAATATTTTATGAAGACCCATGGCGGTCGCTCGTTCTTGCACGGCCACCCATTCGGCGACAACGTCCACGAATTCCTCGCCCCTTGTATCTATGAGGGTGAAGGCGAAGTCCTTGGTATGGCTTTCTTCAAGTCATTAGCCAAGGATCACGGCGTTCGCTTCTTCGAGCCAGTCGGCAAAGCTCTTGCTCGCAATAACATGCGCACGCTCAATCCTTTCAACCCCATGCACGGTTGGGCTTTGAGAAACGAACTGATTCCTTATTCTCTCTGGTACGCGCAGAAATTCCTCGAGCCAAAATGGAGCCCGAGTCTGCCTGATTCGATGAATGCGGCTTTAAAAGACCACGTGGAATTTGCCGTTAAAGAACTGCACACATCGCCCTTCGAACTCACACACTCGATGGTCAAACATCAATTGAAATTGACCGACAGACAATGTCGTATCGCCGATATGTCAGAACGCATTCAGTGGATGATCATCATGCTCGTGACTGCACTTTGGGCGCAACAAGATGGCGATCCGATCAAGCAAGCTTCGGCTGACGTGCTATGCCAGACCATTCGCTACAAACTTACCGGCAAACGCCCGAGTGACACCTATTACCGTCAGTTGTGCAAAGTTGCCGATGAGATTATCGAAAAAGGTTATCCGGGCATGAGCGAAACCACTCAAACTCCGATCCTTTTCCAATATTCGAAGAAGTCTTAGTGGTTTAAGGATCGCTGGCAAAAGATTCGGCCGGTCATGCGGCTATGTCATGACCTAGTCACAACGCTAACTTACAGTTTGTCTATAGACCAACTGGAGTG
>CAJCHQ010000956.1 GCA_903970295.1 Bryobacterales bacterium | reverse complement strand
CTGGTGCGGCACCCTGCTGCTGCGAAGCTGGACGCGCTGCCACAGATCCCGGCTCCGGCTGCTGACTGTTCATCCCCCGGGAACCCGGCTGCAAAACTTGAGCGGCCGGGTTGGCTGTCGACTGCACTACCACTGGTGCCTTTGCCACCTGCGGCGGCTGAGTGTTCACAGCTTTCACACCTGGCTGCAACGGTGTCGGATTGCCCGGCTTGATGGCTGATTGTGCAGGTGGCTGCGTTTTGACGTTAGCAACAACGATGGGCGACGGCGGTTCCGGCTTAACCTCGGGCAACATAAATCGCCCTTCAAATAGGAACGGCGAAGGCAAACAGGCAAGATTGCCGAAAGTACTTGGATATGACAGGTAAAGAAGCTCTTTGGCACGAGTGATGCCGACATAAAACTGCCGGCGCTCTTCCTCGAGGTCACCGGCAGCCGCTGAAGGGAAAAGACCTTCCGCCACACCGACGATGAAAACTACCGGAAAATCACACCCTTTAGCTTCCGGCACATTGATTATTTGCACTGATTGCTCAGCGCCATCGCCGCCGGTCAAGGCTTGCTGATTAGCCGTGTAACTCTTGACGAACTCACCGACATTTTGAAACTTGCGAGCCTCTTCTTCCAGTTGCCCGAGTTTTCGCAACGGCTCATAGTTAGCCCCAGGCGGCACTTTGATTTGCTTATAGTATTCGTTCAAACGTTGGGTTCGTTTAAGCAGAGAAATAGTTTCTGCAGGCGGCAGCTTCTCCTGATGCATCGTGCGAATGATGCGCACCAGCTGCTCCAACTCTCGACAGGACGGATCTTGCACCGCCTGCCAATAAATTTCGATGCCCTTCAGATACGACAGATTGTTGCTCTCAGCAAAAGAAGCGATCGTCGCCGAAAGTTTCGGGTCGACTTCTTTGACACGCAACTGGCAAATGCGCTCGAAAGATTCGCGCGCTTTCGGTCCATCGGGATCCATGACGAGATTCAAAAAAGCCATGACGTCACCAACTTCGTCGGGCACGAGCGCCGACTGTGGACTGGCAGTCAAACAGCGAATGCCATGTCGCGAAAGCGACTCTTCCAAAAGCATCGAATATTTACTTTCGCGGACGAGAATCGCGATCTCGCTGAGCAGACGTCCGCTATCTACGAGAATTGAGATTTCTTCTGCCACCCACTCACATTCAGCACCCTCTGATGCGGCTTTGTGGGGACCGATCACGGCACTCGTCGGAGCGGCGCCCCAACCTGAGACCATGTCTTTCTGTATGCGGCGCCGCGTCAAACCAAGCAGAAACTGCCGCGCGTGCTCGACGATAGTTGGATGATTGCGCCAGTTCTTTTCCAACACATAGCATCGAGCATTGGGCAAACGAATCGACACCTCAGACATCAAGCGCGGCAAGCTGCCTCGACTTTCATGAATTGATTCGTCTTCGTCACCTACCAGGTAAACATTGTCCTGGGGAAAAGCAAGCAGTCGCGCCAACAGATCAGAGGCCGCTGTGGCGTCTTGATATTCATCGACTAACACAAAATCATATTGATACTGATAGCGCGCTCGGATGTCCGGCTGATCAACGAGTAATTGCGCGGCCAGACAGACCATGTCGTCTCGATCGATACGATTGGCCTTTTGCAGCTGTTCTTCGTAGCCCTGAAAAACTTTGGCTACCAAATCGTCGACGTCAGTCTTGGCTCTCTCCTTTAAATGCTTGGGCGTTACTAAATTAGCCTTGTACAAAGAAACAAGCGTGGCCAGGGTATATTCGTCCAATTCCTCAGACAATTCGAGCATGGTTGGATCCATGTCTTTCTTGTACTTGAGCATCAACCGTTGCAAAACCTTCTGCGGATTGCTTTCAAGCTTGAGAGGCGGCTTTCGCTTGATCGCCGTCAAATTCTCCTTCAACAATTTAAAGCCGAGATCATGCCAACAGTAGACATGCACCCTCTGGACCTGCTGTCGATCGATTGAGGCTTCCAGAGCCACTTTCAAAGTCTTGGCGCAATCGGCGGAGTAACTGAGCACCAGTATTTTTTCCGGATTAACACCCTGCGCGATCAGATGCGCGACTCGATGTGTGATGCAACTGCTTTTGCCGGTCCCAGCACCGCCCGCCACCGCAGCTGGTCCAGCACCTTGTGTAATCGCCAGCCTTTGCATATCATCATCAACAGGCAATTCGGGCACCGCAGTTGGTTGCGTCCCAGAAAGCAATCTGCCGCTAGCCGATCTCTTTCGCCCCTGCAGCCAAAC
>CAJCHQ010000955.1 GCA_903970295.1 Bryobacterales bacterium | reverse complement strand
CGCTGTCATCCTCGCTGCCGTCCTTGCGGACAAGCTTGCCTCGTCACCCACTCCAGGACCGGCCAACCTTCCCGCAGTTATAGTTGCATTATTGTCGGCTCTGGGACTCGTATTCCTGGCCCTGTTATTGTGGCACTGGCGAACCAGCAAGAACTAAAGCCAACAGGGATTATGTCTACCTGTGACTTGACGAAATCAATATCGCGGATTGGCGAATGTTTTTCACAGGCTCAGTTGGGTTTCGTAAGTTTCGACAAAGCCGTTATTACGGTTTCTGCACCATCCAAATATATCTCCACATCGAGCTCATGGGCTGGTATCTGATCTTGTGGGACATGAGCCAATCGATTTCGAACGTGAGACAGACGGCTCACCAATCCGTACAAGCGTGCAGATGGAGTAGTATGCTGCTCAAGCCATTTAGTGATTTCACGCGGTGAACGGTAAACTCGATCTTCTGGCATTCCCAATCGTTTTGCGGTGGCAACTATCTCTTGTTCGATAACCGTCCATGCAAGTAAGATAGCGGCCACGGGCGAACTTTCGGATATTCGTAAGACAGTTGCCTGCCAGCCCTCGGGAGTTGCTTTGGGTGCTGGTAGTAGCGGCGGCTGTTTTGCCTCGGCCTCAATAACTATTACTTTCTCGGCTGCGGTCTCTACTGCGATTGTCTTCATATCTTTTTCGAAGCCAATCTCTATGTCGCCCTTTTTAAATGACGCAATTCGGCGAATTACTTGCTTAAACTCAGCTCGAAATAGCACAATAGCAAAGACGGCAACTAGTGGCCATGCTGCATGTCCAGTCATCGTTGCTAAAAATGTCAACAAATCCATGGCCGATACCTACACCGTTGCTAACCAATATCGCGCCCATAGAACCATGAACAAAAGCGCGTCCACCATCCCTTGCTTTGTTGTCCGTCACTCAGTAGTTTGATTCGATCTTCTTTCTGCCTTAAATCACTAGTGAGCTGTTCTATGATTTGCGCTTGTTTTAAAACCGTCGCAATCAATTCACCCTGATTAGAAAGACTTTGAGCCAAGACGAGCTGCTGGACATGATCGTGCTGGGCGGGGCCGCCCTGAGGACCGCCCTTGTTTGTGCTGGTTCTATCCTCGGGTCCGCCCTGTTCGTTGGCAGGGACGTCCTGAGGACCGCCCTGTTCGGAAACCTCGACGTGAATTGTCTTTGGTAGTTCTTCCCTATCTACTAGCCACTTTTCGCCAAATTTAGTGACCGCCTTGCGCCCGCGTAGCGTGCCTTTATTGAGTCTTTTTAGTACAGCTCTGACTGAGATTCCCAAGAGCGCCGCAGCTTCCTCTGCTGTCGCATCTTTCGTGTTAGGACCGCCCTGAGGACCGCCCGGGACGTCAATCACCTCAGCATCGGTTCCGTCCTGTTCGCTGCTAGCACCGCCCTGAGGGCTGCCCTGTTCGAGCAGATCCTCAAGCCCTTCGATTGTCAAGGGATCTCTTTTCGTATCAAAGGCGGGATCGCCCATATTAACCAGCCTCTCTAATGCCGACAGGGCTCATTATGCGAGTCTTTCGAAAGACTGTAAAGACGGGCTATCGCTCGTATATAGTGACTGGTGCCACCGCATATGGGGTCGGATCAATTGAATATCTCTCTTTATACAGCTATATTAAAACTGTCCAAAAAGAAGCGCCTGCCAGGCGTTGACCTAACAGGCACTCGAAGTCGTTAGCGAGAATCTTAGCGGGTCGATCTGGTAAGCGCAAGTAGCAATCACTAGAAAAGTTGATCCCTATTGAAACGCCAATCATTAAACAAAGTCCAGTCCATAAGTGCTCAGCTAAGACTCTTTGATGAGCCTTTAGAGAAGTGGCAACCGGTCAGAGATGATTTCAATTTTTGTCGACTTGCCTTGTTTGTCGCAGGCGACAAGCGAACTGATCGGTTTCGAGATTTAGAACAAAAATATACCGTTGAACTGAATGGGCAAATTTTCCAAGCGATTTGGGAAGTACGCCATGACTCCAAGCTCGGCTTGCCCGGACCGTTTGATCGGGATGTGTGGTTCGGAATCATGGAAATTATTAACGAACAAACCGATGGTGGCAAGAAACCAATTCCTGATTCAATCGCAATCGGCTCTTCACGCGAATTCCTTAAACGAATCGGAAAGAAGAGTGGTGGCGGTAATTGGATGCTCAAACTCAAAGAATCGATCCAACGACTCACAGTTACGACTTGTTTGACCAGAAAAGCGTTTAATTGCCCAACCGATGGCGGCTATCTTCACTTATTGACGCCGATTCATCTGATTGAAGAGTGTGCATTTAAAGGTGAACCTGACGGTGCCGGCGGAGTCAACGAAAGCACCTGGATCAGACTTGGTAGTTATGTCAGGAAGAACTTGGACAGTGGTTACATCGCTCTTCTGGACGTTCGATATATTCGCGATCTTTCCGGTGAAATCACAAAGCTTCTGATTCCGTTTCTGTCGTATCGCTTCTGGTTAGCCGTTCAACGGGGGCGTGACAGTGTTTCAGTTCATTGGCAAGAATTAGCAAACTACCTAGCAGCAATCGGCTGGGACAACTTGATCAGAGCGAAACAACGCCTCAAACAACCAGTTGCCGAACTCATCGAGCATAAGTACATCGATTCGTCATCTACTTGGAGCGGTGACTATTTTGTCTTTCGTGTCGGCGACAAATTTCTTGATGAACTGCGAAATCGATTGAATGCAAAAGAACAATACAAAAATTGGGTTCAAGGGAAGCAAGCCGTTAAACAGTTACAGCTTTTGCCCAAGATTCCAAACTCAAACTCTGCCCCTCGGCCGTCGACTGACGCAGACGAAAAGGAAATTGTACTGACGCGACAGGCAATTCGTCTCGCATTACTCAATCAGGCGCCAGATTTCGCTCTTCTTGGTAAGCACGGGTGGACAAAAGAAGACGTGGAATCTCTAGCAACTGAACTTAAGGCAAAACGACGGTCTAGCTGATTCCGTGCGTCAGTCCACGACGCCGGGGCGAGAGGTAAACTGCGTCAGTCCACGGCCATTCGTGCGTCAGTCCACGGCCGAAACTGCGTCAGTCCACGGCCTTAACGCTTGTTAAGACGCCACCCCTGTCAGCTTTTCCAGCATATTGTCAAGCGTCTAAGAGATCTAAGAGATCTAGTAAGAGATCAAAGAGAGCAGCTCCGCGCTTGACAGCGCTCCAAAATCGAACCGGAAAGGTACGCGCTAATCGCGCGAAATTTTTTATATAGCGCTTGAGACCTTACGCTTAAAAATTCTGCGGAGCGACGGCGAACAACTCAACAGCAACTGCGTTAACTGGTCGCCGCCGTCACTTCCTCAAATTTTAGCTCCAGGGTCAAGCGCTGGCGCACGCAGGGCGTGCAAGTGTTTTAGTACCTGCGGCATAAACGGGCAACCTCCCCGCCAGACGCGGGTCCCCTCCCATTTATTCCTCGGCGTTTTTATATGGCGCTCACGCGCTCGCTCCTGAAGTCGCTCTATCGGTACATATGTGCTAATCGCACACATAGGGCAATTTTTTATATAGGAGCTTCAGTACGCCAATCTAACAGCAACCGCTCGGAACCAGAAAAACGGTCAAACGCAAGCAGCAAGAAAGAACAACCGACAATAAAACAGAGCTGTCCAGGAGGACTCTGGAAACGATTTTTTGAACCGAAAAGGACGACAATAAGGCCCGGAGAAAGATCGTCGCTTACAGAGCTTTAAAAGGGGCTCCTCGGCGATCCGCTTTTCCAACAGTTTTTCTTGCTCAAACAGCTTGTAATTTGTCTTCGCGATCGACAATGCTGATCGCCACTTTTTTGCCCAGGGCAACTGCAATTCGTTCAAGCATCTTGAGCGAGTGCCCGTCATATTCGGCACTTTCAAGCCTCGAAATAACTGAGCCCGTGGTGCCAACCATGTCGGCTAGTTCGTCTTGAGTCAGATTCGCTTCTTTGCGAAGGTCATAAATTTGCTGTCCGATTTGGAGCTTTTCAAATTCTTCTTCAACCATTTTTTTCATTTCTGAATCATTGCGAAGATAGCGCCGGTCAAGGATTTCAACGCCGTCGGTGATCTTTCTGGTTTTAAGTACTTTCTTCATAATATTGCTCTGTTTCGGCATAACTGTATTTCTCAGGCTTGGATTTATAGAGTTCTTTGTTTGCAATCGCTGCATCGATTTCCTTGTCTGGCACTGCACCTTCTTTGGTAATACCGTGGCTTATGACGACGCAGTCCTGACCATGGAAAAAATAGAGCAATCTGTAATTGACGTTTTGAACCTCAGTTCTTAGCTCACGTATCCCATCTCTAAGAGTGTCAGTGCGAGGACGTTTTAGCGCGTAGCCTTCTTGTGCTAACAGCCTGATTAGAGCGATGCATTTTGCCTTTACTCTCACTGGCCGCTGCGCGTCCAAAAAAGAAATGACCGGAACCGTGTTGTCTGCCTCCTTGAAGAATATGATTCGCGTGCTTGGCATCTATCCCCATTATTTCGCAAGTTTGCTAAGTTGGCAAGTTAACCGCTCG
>CAJCHQ010000954.1 GCA_903970295.1 Bryobacterales bacterium | reverse complement strand
TCGGAACAGAGTAAAAGGCGTGACCATCATTCTAGATTTCGTTCATGTGCTCGAATACCTCTGGGAAGCTGCTTTTTGTTTTGCACCTCAAGGAGGCCAGGATGCAGAAAAATTTGTCCAAGAACGCGCTTTGAATCTGGCCTGATTGAAGGCGCTTGCCGTCATCTCATCAAAGATCGCATGGACATCACCGGAGCACGGTGGGGGCTTGTAACCGCAGAAGCCATTCTCAAGCTCCGCTCCCTGAAATCCAGCAATGACTTGCAAGAGTATTGGGCGTTTCATGCAGCGCAGGAATTGCGTCGTAATCACGCGTCACTTTATTTCGATCACAAACTACCCGTGGCTAAGTGATCTGGATAAGACGACGCCATCGCCGGTAGTGCATTCTACGGGCAGTTGGATTTTTCGAGCTTTCCGAGATGCAAGCACCGAGGCTAATCTGAGCACGTTCGGCTTTTAGGATGACCCTGATGGCCTGAACGAAGCTCCGTTCGTTCGTTCCGGCTGTAGACGCGGTGTATATAAGTAGACTGAATTTCGTGTGTTTCCCTCGACTTAATCATCATGCCGCTTCCTCAATATGCTTGATGAAAGTGGAAAAAAGTTTTTTTGAAGCGATGGCACCCGCGAACGGACCGAGGTACAATAGTAAAGTTGATGTATGGAGCGTCGCATGAGCGACAAGGCAGATTTACTCAAGCGAATCACGATCGAGCCAGGCAAGTGCGGCGGTCGTCCTTGCGTGCGTGAAACTCGCATGCGCGTGGTGGATGTTCTGGAACTATTAAGCTCAGGCGCCGATCACGCTGAGATTCTCAGGGATTACCCATTACTTGAAGAACAAGACATCCTTGCGTGCCTGGAGTACGCGGCTCGGCTTACTGACCATTCAGTGCTTCGATCCGCATGATCTATCTCATCGATAGTCAACTTCCCCCGGGTTTGGTCGGGCATCTGCAAACGCACGGGTTGAATGCAACTCATGTTTCTCAGTGTGGGCTTGAAAGGGCCAGCGACCGCGAAATCTGGAATTATGCTAAAAGCCAAGATTGCTTAATCGTCAGTAAGGACGAAGACTTTGTCCACCTGTCAGGATCCGATCCGAGTGTCCGCCCCTGGTGTGGATCCGACTTGGTAATTGCCGAAATCCTGTCCTCTTCGCCGCCCTTGATACCATCCTTCCCGCTCTTTTGCAAGAAATTGCTTCGGTGACGAAAGTGGTCGAAGTCCGCTGAGTAGCATCGGTTGCCATCGCCCGCGGTACAGTCGATCTGCTGCTGAGAGTTGGTTGGCAAGTTTTAGAACCCGGTTCAGGTTAGGTTTCTTTTTCCGCGATGCCATCAGGGTGCTCCGCTCCATTCATTCCATTCGATTTCTGTCCACTCATGAGGGAAAAGAGGTGCTTTGAAATCTTCTCCATCGGTTCGCGCAGTCGCTCCACATCGACAACGATGTAACCGAATGTGGTGTCACTGCGCGAAGAGTGATTCGCCAGCTTTTTCAAAACAATGTACGGAAGTGCCAGCTTTTCTGCCGTGGTCAAGAATCAGAGTCGACCATGTGATGTCTACCTCCCTGTCCAGGAAAAACATATTGTCTCTGCGTAAGCAGGGCCGGCGGAATATCTTCATGAGATAACGCCGGATAGTTTGCCAGATAGTCCGCCTGTGTCCATCCCTGGTCCAAAAGGTCAATGACAAATCGATGGCGATACGGGTGCCCTTGATTGCAGGCTTTCCAGACAAAACAGCAGAATCGTAAGTAAGTCGTTCCTTCCAAGATGGCTGTCCATGGCAGGTTCTTCCTGTGCAACTGTGGTTCTCTTCTCTACAGCTGCTCAAAGCTCCTTTTCTATTGTGCTCAGCCGCTTGGAGACCGTTCTGGGTGTTTTGGGCAACGCGATAAAGCCGTATTGGATGCAAAAGCCCATCGGATCGCGCGCCCCTGCAGCCAATTCTTCTGCAATAGGTTTTTCAACATCGATAAGCATGACCGCAGAGGCAACCTTGGCTGAGCCTTTGAGGCAATTTTTCTGGGCGTCGACCAGCAATAACTCGCCAAGCCTGGGTTTTTCGCCTCTCTTAATAAGGTCGTTTCGATAGCGCTCATCCACGCCAAGTCGCCCCAACAGAGTCGCGCCTATGTGCGGGTAGCGCGGTATTTTCTTCTGAACCTCCTTAGGCAAATCATCGAATTTGATGCTCGTCGAGGAAAGTGTGTAATAGCCTCGCACCTTGCTATCACCCTTTTCTGTCAGCACGAATACCGCCGAGACCTTGCTGGACATAGCCCGGGCTGCTTGCTCACGTATGTAATTCTGGATGCTTGCCAGGCTTGACGTGAATTCCGAGCAGTCGTGGTCTGGCGTCCAGAGTTGAATCTCCAAGTCTCTGCTCAAGCCTGCCCCATTCTTTCCCGGTACCGACGTGCCGCTTCAATGGCCTTCTTGTTTGGCTCCGGTTCGTTTATGAATGCTTTGGCAAGCGCCATGCTGTCTTCGAGGCAGAGTTTCAAGACCATCTGTTGCTCGATTACTTGCGACGCCTGGCTAAGCGCTGCCGCCACGACAAAATCAGACACGCTGCGCCCTTGCAATTCGGCGGCCTTTTCAATCTGCCATTTAGCCGCCGCAGGTAGGCGCACATCGAGGCGCTCTTTTTTCAGTTCGGCTGACATTGTTGTGTTTCCTCTTACTACTTCTGGTGTACGGTGAAAATCCGTACAGGGCAATAGAAAATTTGAATATGTGCCTTTCTCATTGTCGTATCTGACCAGTGTTTTGCCTGGCACGCCGTAATGAAGACAAAGTAAGTGAGTCTCAAGGCGAATCAATCTTACCCGACGCATCCGTGCTTGGTTCCGCCGCTGATTTTGCCCCTGCACTTTCGGCACTATTAGAACTGACACGATGATTTCGATCGTCTCTCCAGCTCAGATAACCGAGCAAAATCAAAAGCAAAGCAGAAAGCGCGTATCCGCTGATGATCAAAGCACGTAGCTCGATCTTCGCTTCGTTCATGACGCTGCTTCGCGCATCCAACCAGGGGTTCGCATAAAGCACCAACCCGACTGAACAAATGAATATTCCAGTGCTGCCGAAGAATGCTCGCGACCACGGTCTTACGCGTGGCCATTTCCAGATCGTGTGCAGCACGCAACCCAGACCAAACAAAAATATGCTGATGCCGTAGTGCTCGTAACGTGCCATGGCAACGTATCGCTGCATTGGCAGCACAGATACGGCCAGGGAGAGAGTGCTAAAAATGATGATGAAGCAGTAATCGCGCAGTGTTTTTTTCACAACTCTTCGATTAGCTCCTCAATTTTTAAAGCGCTTGTCGATCTGATCGGCTAGTCGATAAACAGTTTTGCCCTTAAACAAAGTGAAAACGATGCGGCCTTGCAGGGACCGTCCGGTGAAGGGCGAGTTCGAGCTTTTCGAGCAGCCGGCTTGCGGGTCATATTGCCAGCGAATTTGCGGATCGAACAGCGTCAAATTGGCTTGCTTGTTCTTCGCGATTTCGGGGCTTTCGATTTGCATGATTGCCGCCGGCTTTGTTGTCAGCAAGGACAACAGTTGCGCCAGGTCGATGTGTTTTTCTCCGACTAGCCGCTCGAGAACCAGGGAGAATGCTGTTTCCAAGCCGATCACTCCGAATGGTGCGTCAACGAATGGACGTTGTTTTTCCACCAGCGGGTGGGGCGCGTGATCGGTGCCGATGGCGTCGATCGTGCCGTCGACAATGCCTTCGATCAGGGCTCGTTGATCGATCTGCGAGCGCAGCGGCGGATTCATTTTTAGATTAGTGTCAAAACCAACGATCGCTGCATCGGTCAAAAGCAGGTGATGGGGCGTCACATCGGCAGTGACCGGCAGCCCGTCTTTTTTTGCTCGACGGATGGCTTCCACTGAGGCTTTTGCGGAAACATGCGCGAAGTGCAGTCGGGCTCCGGTTGCTCGCACGACTTCAATTTCTCTGGCGATGCAGGCTGCTTCCGACGCTGCCGGCACACCTGGCAGCCCTAATTTGGCCGATGATGGAGATTCGTTGATGGCGCCGCCCCCAGAGAGTTCTTTGTCTTCCGGGTGGCTGATGATCACACGATTAGCCAATTTGGCATTGAGGAGCGCTCGTCGCAGCAATGCGAGGTTTGTCACCGGCTGCCCGTCGTCTGAAAAAGCCGCAGCGCCAATTTGAGATAGCTCGATGATGCTGGTCAGCTCTTTGCCTTCGAGATTTTTCGTCACTGCCGCCACCGGCAAAACTTGAATGCAGGCTTTTTCTTCGATCATATGCAGGAATTGACGGAGTACGAATGTGCTGTCAACCACCGGCTTTGTATTAGCCATCGCTGTTACAGTGGTGAAACCGCCTGCCGCTGCCGCTTTTGTGCCGCTTTCAATATTCTCGCTTTCACTTTGTTCGAAATCGCGCAAGTGCGTATGAATGTCGATAAATCCCGGCAAGATCCACAACCCGCTTGCATCGAGAACGGCTTCATCTGATTGAGCGTTAAGACCGGTGCCGACTTCGGCGATCGCACCATCGACTACGCGCACATCCAGAATCTGCTCGTTTGCTTTGGTTTGAGCGGTTTCCGCAGGGGTCGGGTTGATGACTTTGCCATTCTTGATCAGGATTGTGCGATTCATTTGATGCTCTTGCTGCTTGTAGTCGGCTGAAAACTTTTAATTGGCTGGAAATTCGTTGAGGAGCAGGTATAACACGGACATGCGCACGAGAACTCCATTGGCCACTTGATCGTTGACGATCGAAATGATCGGATCGTCGTGCAAGGCGTCTGTTATTTCGACACCACGATTAGATGGTCCGGGGTGAAGAACACGCACGTTCGGGCTGGCATTGCCCAAGCGTGAGTGATCGAGCCGGTAGAGCTTTTTATAATCGCTCAAACTGGAAATCAATCCTTGCTGCTGGCGCTCTATCTGCAGGCGCAGCGCCATGACAAAATCGGCGCCTTCGATCGCATCCTCCAATTTGGTATGCAAGGTGACGCCCAGGTCTTCGATGTTTGGCGGCAGCAGTGTCGGTGGTCCGACGACGTGAATGTCGACGCCGAATTTTTGTAGCAAAGCGATATTCGACCTGGCCACGCGGCTGTGCAGTATGTCTCCGACAATTGCCATTTTTGAGCCGCGCAGATTCTCTTTCACCTGGCTCATCGACAGCAAATCCAAAAGCGCCTGAGTCGGGTGCGCATGCCAACCATCGCCGGCGTTAATGACGCT
>CAJCHQ010000953.1 GCA_903970295.1 Bryobacterales bacterium | reverse complement strand
CGGATGCGCAAACGAGATTGAAGATACTGCTGCAGCAAGCCTTCACCCGCCAACAAAAGCAAATGGGCGACGACCTGCACGCTTGATTTAAGCTTAGCCTTCGGTGCCGGGCGTTTCGCCGTTTTCAGGCAATTCATCCGGCTCGACGAATGGTGTGACCGAGACGACCGAGTCGTCCTCGCCCAGCTGTTGGATGCGTACGCCAGTAGCCATGCGTCCTTGCATGCTGATTTCGTCAACCAACTGACGCACAACCACACCATTGGCAGTGGCAATCATGACCTGGTCGCCTTTCTTGACGACACGTAAAGTGGCCAGCTTGGAATTGGCATTCTTGAACTTGGTGCCGATCAAACCCATGCCGCCACGCCCCTGCTGCCTGAATTCATCGAGCATGACGCGTTTGCCGAAACCGTCATTGGTGACGACGAGGACCTGGGACAGTTGTTCGGTCGCACTGACGACATCGAAGCCAACGATGTAATCGCCTGCCCGCAAATTGATCGCGTGTACGCCGCGAGCGGCTCTGCCCATGGGGCGAAGCTCTTCTTCACTGTAGCGGATGCAGGTACCGTTGCCGGTGCCAATCAAAACATCTGACTTGCCATCTGACGGACGCACCCAGCCCAGCTGATCGCCTTCATTTAAAGATATGGCGATGATTCCACTCTTGCGGATATTGGCCAGCTCGGACATTTGCACTTTCTTGATATATGCCTGGCGGGTCAGCATGATCAAATATTTGTCTTCGGCAAAATCAGCCACTGGTATAACAGCAGTCACGGTTTCTTCGTTGGGGTTGATCGGCGCCACATTGACGATCGCTATCCCTCTAGCCGTGCGGCTGCCTTCGGGCAATTCGAGCACCTCGACCGAATAGACCTGCCCCCGATCGGTGAAGACCAGCAAGCGATCGTGCATATTGGCCGTGAAGAAATGCTCGAGATCATCTTCTTCTCGCGTTTTCATACCGGTTACGCCGCGCGTATTGCGGCGTTGCCGCTTGAAACTGTCGAGAGCCAAACGCTTGATGTAACCTTGCTTGGTGATGAAAACAGCCATCGGTTCATTGGGCGTCAAATCTTTGATCGACAAAGTTTCTGCCGATCCCTCGATGCTCGTCCGTCTGGGGTCTTTCTTTTCGCCGCCGTGCTTCTCTCTGATCTCTTGCAGTTCTTTTTTGATGATGTCGAGAACCATCTGACGATCGGCAAGAATTTCGTTGTAGTGCTTGATCTTCAACTGCAAATCATCGAACTCGGCCTGAATTTTGCCCCGTTCCAATCCGGTCAGGCGGCGCAATTGCATTTCTAAGATGGCGTTCGCCTGAGGCTCGTCCAACTGAAAGTTCTTGATCAAGGCTTCGCGGGCTTCTTCGGTCGAATTGGCGGCGCGAATCAAGGCCACGACTTTGTCCAAGTTCGAGAGAGCTTTGAGATAGCCCTCTAAAATATGCGAGCGGTCGATTGCTTTCTTCAAGTAATAACGGGTTCTTCTCGTCACCACTTCGATCCGGTGATCGATAAATTCGCGCAACAGAGCGGCCAATTCCAGGGTGAGCGGCTTGCCCTTGACGAGAGCAAGAGTGTTGACCGGGAAAGACTGCTGCAATTGCGTATGCTTATAGAGATTATTGAGAACCACATCCGGCCTGGCATCACGTTTTAGTTCGATCACGACACGCAACCCGGACTTATCAGTTTCATCGTTGATGTCGCTGATGCCCAGCAACTTTTCTTCGCGAACCAGCTCGGCTACACGTTTGGTGAAAAGCTCGGGCCCTATCATGTATGGCAAAGACGTGACGATGATCGCCATGCGCTGTGCGCGTCCGGCGCCAGCACTTATTTGTTCGATCACGGCTTGACCTCTGACCGGCACCGATCCGCGCCCAGTGGTATAGGCTTCGGCAATTCCCTCCGTGCCCATGATCGTGCCGCCGCCCGGAAAATCAGGACCCTTGATATAGCGCATCAGCTCGAGAGAAGTGAGCTCGGGATTGTCGATTTTGGCAATCGTACCGTCTATCACTTCGGTCAAATTATGCGGAGGAATATTTGTCGCCATCCCCACGGCAATTCCAGCCGAACCATTCAATAAGAGAATTGGCACACGTGATGGCAAGACCGCCGGCTCTTTGCGAGTGTCGTCATAGTTCGAGCGCATATCGACCGTCTCGGCGTCGATATCTTGCAGAATTTCCATCGACATCGGCGCCAATCTGGCTTCTGTATAACGCATAGCAGCGGGCCCGTTATCCAGGTCACCGAAATTCCCCTGCCCGTCGATCAAGACATAGCGGCTGGCTGAAGGTTGAGCCATTCTCACGAGCGAATCATAAATGGCTGAGTCACCGTGCGGGTGATAGCTGCCCATGACTTCGCCGACAGTTTTGGCTGATTTCAAATATTTGGCTGAGGGGTCGAGATTGAGACCGTACATACCGAAGATAATGCGGCGGTGCACTGGTTTCAGACCGTCTCTGGCGTCGGGAATGGCACGGCTGACGATCACTGACATGGCATAGTCGATGAACGACTTACGCATCTCGTCCCGCACTTCAATTCTGACAATTCTGCCGCTATTGCTGGCTCCGCCGGCGTCTGCAGTTCCGCTCAAGGTTCAACTCCCATTTTCAAAAGGCACCCATTCGCCAACCGTCCGGTGAGCGAAGAATTGTGTGGACTTTTGTCAATCATCCACAGCTGAAAGTATAACACGCGCGCAGAGCGCGCTCCTGAAGCCATTTTTAGCCACATTTACACGGCTTTTAACCAGGTCGATTCCGCGCCCGGCCAGGCTCGACAGGGCCGATAATTGCCATGAGCAGCCGCACAGGCAAAGTCGAAAATACCGTAATATAGTCAATCTATATTCATCGCCCAGGGAGATTTTCGAAGTGACTGCAGAAGGCGAAGGCACACGGCTCAGGAACGAACGCATCCGCAAACTCAATGCCTTGAGAGAGGCGGGCGTCAATCCGTACCCTTATAAATTCGAGCGCACCAAACGCGCCCTTGAGTTGCAGGATATATACAAGGATCTGCCGCCCGAGACAGAAACGCAAGATGTGGTGCGTGTTTGCGGGCGAGTGATGCGCGAGCGTAACACCTGGATGTTCGTCGACTTGCATGATGACTCAGGCAGGATCCAGCTTTTTTGCCACAAAGAAAATCTGCCGGAAGCAAAGTTGAAGCAACTGCGTTTGCTCGACAAAGGCGATTTTATAGGGGCCGAGGGCACAATCCGTCGAACAAAGGCCGGCGAACTCTCAGTCAAAGTGACTGACTACGAGGTTCTCGCTAAATCGCTTTTGCCGTTGCCCGATAGTTGGGATGGCTTTACCGATGTCGAAGCTCGTTATCGTCACCGCTATGTCGACATGATCATGAACCCGTCGGTGCGCGAAACTTTCCGCAAGCGCAGCCTGGCGATCAGCTATATTCGCCGCTTCCTCGATCAAAACGATTGTCTGGAAGTAGAGACACCGGTTTTGCAAGTTGAAGCTGGTGGTGCCGACGCGCGTCCATTCATCACTCATCACAATGCTCTCGATCTCGAACTTTATTTGCGCATCGCCACTGAATTGCACCTCAAGCGCATGATCGTGGGAGGCTTCGAGCGAGTCTACGAAATCGGCCGCATCTTTCGCAATGAAGGTTTGAGCACGCGCCATAATCCGGAATTCACTATGCTCGAGATGTATTGGGCTTATGGTGACTACAATCAGCTCATGGATCTAACCGAAGAGATGATCGTTGGCCTGGCGCAAGAACTGCACGGTAAGACGACTTTAGAATATGTCGACAAGGAGATCAGCTTCGCCAGACCCTGGCGACGATTGCGCATGGCAGACGCAATTAAAGAATATGCCGGGCTGGATGTCAGTCAGCTCAACAATTTCGAAGAAGCGCGGGACGCCGCGGTTAAACTAGGGGTTGATGTGAAAGATCTGGATTCGAAAGGTCAGATCATCAATGCGATTTTCGAGGAAAAAGCGGAAGCGCATTTGCTCCAACCCACATTCATCATTGATTATCCGGTAGAGGTTTCGCCTTTGACGAAGGCCCACCGTCAAAATCTCGGCGAGGTCGAACGTTTCGAACTTTTCGTCTATGGTCGAGAGCTGGCTAACGGTTACAGCGAATTGACCGATCCAGAAGAGCAAAGAAGGCGGCTGGAGGAACAAGCCCGCAAGAAAGCGGCGGGAAACGAAGAAGCGATGCCTCTGGATCTCGATTTCATCGAGGCCATGGAGTACGGCATGCCGCCAACAATGGGGATAGGCATCGGCATCGACCGCCTGGTTATGCTCATGACAAATTCGGCATCCGTACGCGACGTCATTCCTTTCCCGACCATGAAACCTTTGCCAAAGGGCAAGGGCAGCGAGGACGACGGCGCCTATCCTGCCGGTAAAAAAAAAACTTGAATCAGCCGGTGCCGGTTTAGGCAGTTTCGACAAATAGCTCGAATAGCACCGCATATGGTTCCTACTTGATCTCATGACACTAATACGCGTCTACCTCTGGAATCAAAAATTGATCATTCCGCGCGTCGTGCAAACCGCAGATGGTTTTTTCGCCGACATGGGCCCAGTCGAGGTTCTCACCCAAACACAGGTGGGCGAATGGAAGCAAGCAATATATGATGCGCTCAAGCGCGGCAATGATATCGTTGCTACTCCCGATAGTGCACAACAGCCTGGCTCAGCGATTCTCGAACATCTGCAGATCATGAAATGGTCGACTTTTGAACGGCAGGCAACGATGTACACACTGCATCTGGGCGGTCGCTACATCTCGATTTATCGCACCGGCAAAGGGTTAGACGGCATGTGGAACAACAATCAAACCGATCAGAGACGCTTTGATCCGCGAGCGCCGTTGACTGTAGTTTTAGATGTGCTTCTCTCGGATATGGCCAAACAAACAGACTACAAACCACCCCAAACCGGCTTGATGGTTTTGCCAAAGCCGGCCGACGAAAAGCCTCCTGGGGAGACGCCCGCCCACGATTGAGCCGGACAACGAGTCTCTCTACTTTTTCTTGTTGTCGGCAGGCACTTGATGGGATTTCCAAATGCGTCTGGCTTCGGCTTTGGCTTGCATTGATTCGATCATTTGAAATTGTCGCCAGCTGGCATCGGCAAAATTGTAGAGAGCAACGGCGCGCGAGGAGTCGTCGGCACCGCCGACCTGGGCAAAAAGTTGGGCTGCTTGCTTGAACTCTTGAACCGCGTCTGCATTGTTGCCTTCTTTCAGATCAGCTAAGCCAATTTTGTTGTGCGCGACCGCCACGTTGAAATTGCCTGCTTCGCCGTTTTGTGACCACTTCGCCAGAGCTTGCCGGTAGTAATTTACGGATTGAGAATAATTGCCGTGCTTGAAATCATAATCGCCAAGGAATGAGAGCAAGCCAGGCAACTTTTCCGCATTGCCTGCTTTCTGGGCGATCGCGTCGTAGTTTTTGGCGACCAGTTCGAAGAACGAATTGGCCCCTCTGTCGCCTGTCGCGTCTAAGCTATCAGCCAGGATACAGGCGACTTGCAAACTTTCGGCTGAGCCTCCGAGATTAGCCTGCCGCAATAGGTTAAATGCTTGGCGAGCGGCGGCTTGTGCATTGGGCAATTTTCCTTGCTGCCAGTAAGCTCGGGCGGCGCCGCCGTAAATGGCACTCCAGTCTTCGGCTGAAAGCGCACCAGGACTGAGTTGCCTGGCTGTGTCTTTGGCCACCGCATAATTAAGAAGAGCTGAATCGTACTTTTGCGCAGCACTGTAAAAATCGCCAATCTTGCGCGAAATCAATACTCGTTTAGTAGAAAGAGGCGGTGTGATGTTGCGAGCGATATTGAAAGACACCTCTTTCTCTTGAAAGTCTACAGGTGCCAGGGGCTGCCATTCGACGCTACGATTCTCGGGATCGTTCTGCGAAAAAAGCGGTGTCACACCATAAATAATGAAGATGCTCAAAACGCTGACTGACAAAATCAGACCAATCACTAACTTCTTAGACGAGCCCAATCTGTTAATCGAGGCTCGGTAAGCACCGGAGAACTTCAAACCGACTTGAGCCAGGGCAGCGAATTTTCGCTTAGCCAAATCGCTCGCTGAATCTAAATCTTTTTTCAAATCGGCGATATCTTGATAGCGCTGATCGGGATTTTTTTGCATGCACTTGAGGATGATTTCGTCCAGGCGTTGGGTCAGGCGCACATCACTTTCGATTTCGGAAAGCGGCTTCGGCATCTCGTTGATCTGCCGATACATAGTGCCCAGGG
>CAJCHQ010000952.1 GCA_903970295.1 Bryobacterales bacterium | reverse complement strand
GATCATCAAAGAAAGTCAGCGCACCGAGCGCGAGGTTTCAATTTCACCATGAACAAATCGACCAGAGGTTGACAATGTCGTTTAGCGGATCAGAGAAAAATGTTTCAAAGGTCGGCCTTCTAGTCTGCCTTTTGCTATTGACTGGCAGCAATGTCCTGGGCGCGTTTGCCGCAGACAAAAAATCATCAGGCACAGCGCAAAGCACATCGACCTTGAAGACAACTAGTCTTTCGTCGTCTGTCAGCAAATCTACTGCCGCTAAGGCTTCAGGGAAAGCCGCACCCACTAGATTGCATATCGATGTTCCTTGCCGGGCTTGGACGCCGAAAACCTTGCCGAAAGTCGTGCTTCTCTGTGTTCATGGGTTGGGTTTGAATAGTGCTTCGTATGATGCCTTCGGTCAGCGCATGGAGAAATTGGGGATCGCCGCGTACGCTGTTGATGTGAGAGGATTTGGCACGTGGATGCAGCTCGAGGGTAAGAATGAGATCGACTTCAATGCTTGCATCGAAGACGTCGCACAGGCTCTCAAGGTATTGCACACCGCGTATCCTCATCTGCCGATATTTGTACTTGGTGAATCGATGGGCGGGGCAATCGCCTTGAGAGTGACGGCAGTCCATCCGGAGCTCGTCGACGGTCTGGTCTCAGCTGTCCCATCCGGAGACAGATTTCATAAGACACGGAATGAATTGCGTGTCGCTTTGAAATTGGTGACCGGCAATGGCAAGAAACCATTAGATGTCGGTACGTCCACCATTCAAGATGCGACTGATGACCCAGCGCTGCGTGAACAATGGAAAGATGATCCACTCAACCGCTTGAAGATAACTCCTAAAGAGCTTATTCAATTTCAGAGGTTCATGAATGAGAACCATGACACCGCCAGGCAAATCGACAAAAAACCAGTGCTGTTTTTGGCCGGGTTCAGAGATAGGTTGGTCAAACCGCAGGGCACAATCGAACTTTTCAATGAACTTGCTAGCCCAGACAAAATGCTGGTAGTCGTCGGCGATGGTGAGCACTTGATTTTCGAACAAAGCCAGCTCACAGACGAAGTTTGCTGGGTTCTGCTCGGTTGGTTGAAAAGTCATATTGAACACCGCGGTACTGCTAATGTAGCCCATCATCGCTAGACCGAAAGGACGATGTTAGAAGAACACTTTTTCGAATGTCCTTATTGCTGGCAGCGCATATCGATGTTGCTTGATCTTAGTCAGGGTGGGCAATCTTACGTTGAGGATTGCGAGATCTGTTGTAACCCTATAACAATAACCTTCGAAGTTGAGGAAGCGGCGATGACGTCATTTTCGGCTGACGCTGCTCAGGAGTGAGGGGCCCTGAGCAATGGACTGTCGTTAATGACCAAAACCGTTGAGTGTGCGATTAGCGTTATTGATTGATTGTTGAGCACCGTTGTAGATTTGCTGTCCGCGACGGTATTCATCCGAGCCCTGAGGGGAAGTGATCATCTTGCTTTGGCCGATTGCTGCGGTCGACTGAGCTCTCATCTTATCTGCTTGCACCTTCTCATAACCATGACCGTACGACAGCAGTTCCTTGAAGCTGGAAAAGTGAGCCGGGCAATTCGGTAAGGCGAGAATGTCCAAAAAATTTTGGGCTGAGGTGCAGCCGTCGGCTTTGGATTTGTTGAACCACGCCAAGGCTTGGGCTCGATTTTCAGCGACGCCCTCGCCAGTGCAATATGCTTCGGCTACCGCCAATTCTGCAACCGGCCATCCTTGCTGGGCTGCTTTCATGAAGTATTCGAAGGATTTAGCGTAGTTCTTTTGCACCACAATGCCGTTGTAGTAGTTATCGCCTACGGCCATTTGCGCAGTGCGCTGGCCTTGTGCTGCCGCTTTTGAATTCCAGTAGAACGACTTTGCTTCGTCTACAGGCAGAGTTTCTCGAATCCCTCTCATATACCAATCGCCGAGCACAGCTTGTGAGCGGGAATCTCCTGCTTCGGCAGCTTCGGTCATCAACTGCACGGCTCTGGGCAGTTTTGAAACTCGCTCCGTTTTCCAGTACCAGTAAGCGAGCTTTGATTTTTCCAGAGGTGTCATTGACGCTTTATCCTCAGGAACTGGAGGTCGTTCATTCGCATCCGCGTGAACTGAACCAGGCATTCCCTGAGCATCTCGCTGCTTTGCCCGCGCCCAACCTGAATCGAGAACTGTCTCGTCAATCGTTTTCCCTTGCGGCGCCAGAGCTGATGTCGCCGGACTAGAATTGCCGTAATTTGGTGTTGAACTGGCACCACTGTAACTGGGAGTTTGACCCGCAGTGTTCAGATTCGGCGCGGCGCCGTTATTTACATTTGGGCTGGGGAAAGACTGAGGCTTTGCCCCATGGCTACCGGATCGCGCAGGCCATGCCGTCGAAACTCCGTACTTCTGTGGGGGGCCGGGAGTGAGCGGTTGATATCCCCCGCTGTAAGAGTTGTCGGCCGTCGCTAACGAGACTTCTGAGAACATGCAAATAATAGCGCCAACTGTCACTTGCAGAAAATGCCCACTATTGTTTAGCAAATTAATTCACCCCAAGCCCTTCAAAATGAATGCTAGCAGCTTCAAACAATTTTTCCAACTGTGTTGTATCGCCGAAATACATCCCGGTGGACGCCTGAGAGTTTAGAGCTTCAACCGCAGGCGAAAACAAAACTGAAGCAGTTAAAAGTGTAGCCACCACAATTGGTGCCGTCAATAAATGCGCGTATTCGAGTAAGTCTCGATAAAGTCTATCAAATACATATGCTCCAAGTTCCAGACCTTGCTTGATATAGTATTGTTTTCGAGGCTCGTGCCATGTCTTTTCAATGATCTTGAAGAAATCGTCTGCGTGTCGAGCGTCAATTTCTGCATGCAACTTGTAGTGAGTCAATTTCTCTCGCTCGATCCAGCCCCGATCGACAACAGCGTTACCGACGATGGAAGAAATTTCGGCGAATGCCAACTCGATTATACCCATACATCCGATGCCCACTTCGATCTCGTCAAAAATGCAAGCAGTTGTAAGCACCGCATTGAATGCTCGTACTTGAGGACAAACAACCATTCCTTCGAACTCAGTCTCTGTTCCCGCTACTGAATGTAGAAATTTGCGAAAGGTGCTTGAATGAAAACTGTCTTCATTCATATGTCCATGTTCTTCTAGCACATTCTCCAGAATACCAAGTCGGTCTTTTGCGTTATCGATTCTGCCCGCCAGGGCCGCCATTGGACGAGAAAAGAAAACGACAGCGAAATAGAATTGTTCCTGGCTTTTCTGAAAATTTTCGGTGCTCATGGAGCCGTCTTTAAGGCTTTTGAAGTAAGGATTTTCAAAAATAGCCACTCGCTGAAGAATTTCGCGGGCGCAGTTTGTAACCAGTGGTGCTTCACTGTGCATAAATGAATCGGTCCTATATTTCGGAAGTATTAATGCTTATTCGGCCGCCGATATCATCAGTCGCGTAGATGGTAGCTAGTGATTCGTCGAATTGGAACTTGCTCAATAATGGCTTTAGAAGGTGTTTTTTTTGTGGTGATAAACTGACGAACAGGGCGGGAAAGCCCTTCTTATGAGCCCATGTGACTGCATGGCTTATCAGGGTCATTGCACTCGAGACATCAGCGAAAGCAAAATATGAAAGATGCGCTGAGAGCAGTTCGCTGCCATCATCCAAGTATAGTCTCTTGGCTCGCATCGTGTCTTCAATTAAGCCAATCGCTTTATCGTTGACGTTCAACCACATAGGCGAGGTATTTGAGCGCAATTGTACGTTGGCAAGAGAGAGTATGGCGTTCTCTTGCTCCAAAAGGCAATAAAGCGAATAAGAATTATGCTCATTTGCAGGAGTCAGAGGACTCGTTTCGTGTGATGAGGTTAGGAAGCGAAGAACGTGAGTCGTATTAACGGTTTTAAAATGTGGTATCCCGAGACGCCCACTGTAGCTGCTCGGTGAGCTGGGCGTTCCGTTCATGACCACTGCGTATGCGCAATCAATTGGTTCGGTCAAAAGCGATTGGAGGCGCTTGGCTAATTTGTAGAACACTGAAGTGCTTTGCCATCGTGGATCGACCTTCAAGTCTCCGATATAGGCAAATTTGAGAAATCTGCCGCCCAAACTGACCTCTCGCAGGGCAACGGATATTACTCCGACAATCTCCGCATCCTTTTGGGCTGCGACTGTAATTGGCTTCCCGATCGCGCGATAGAACGAGGTGTAATCTGGACCGTGTTCGATCCGAAATTTCGATGTTGCACCGAGAGGATAAACAAATCGCTTTTCGAACTCGAACAACTTTTGTTGATCTGCTCCCAGCATGTTCGCTTCCAGTTGAAAAATTTTCATCTAAGTTGTGCCAGGTGCAATTCTCGGTAGAAGAAGCTGCGATCGGTTTTGTGCAAAGCGCATGCCATCGACTCGTCCCAACGTAATAATGGCTGCAACCCGGGAATATTCAACGTCGAATTCAATTGGCGGATCACGATCCATCCGTTTCGGCTTAGTCTATTGGCAGCCGTGTCCAGAACTTGCCTTGCTTCATCTTCGTTTAGCCAATCGAGAATATTCGACAAGTGAATGAAGTCATATTTAGTGTGCGATTCGGAAAGTGCCGTTAGCATCGAATCATGAATGTATTCGACATTAGTCGAGGGTTGAGTTTGTGGTAAATCCAGCCAGGCATAAATTGAATTTTTTCCGAATGTACCGCTCAGAAGCTGGTTTAAGTATGGGTTGGTTGCGGCGGGAAGTGTTTGAAACGCATCGATTGTTCGAATATAGAAGTGCTCTGAGAATGGCATAGCGGCATTGCGCGTGGCTGTTTCGCCAAACAATTGCACAAGATTTTCTAAGGACATCACACTGGTGAAAACGCCCTTCAAGTGATCGAAATATTTTGAATGCGAAGAGAGAAACTGCTGTTGCACATCGATGTCGCTGTTGGACAACATCTCCAGAGTCTTCCGGGGTTCTCCAATTTGAAATTGCAGACGTCGAAAAAGCAATTCGTATCTGCCGACATAGTCGGGACCAAATGCCGATACCAGGTCCTCCGGGCCGAAAACATCACTTCGGGCTTTGATTTTGGCAAGGATTCGGTCGATGATCGCAGAGCGGTCGTGGGCGGGCATGTGTTTGTGTCCCAGAATCTTCTGCCTTTCTTCTTTGTGGAAATGCGTGAGCAGCTGCAATTTGAAAGCGGTCAGTGCCAGCTGTGACGCATTCATGTCGACCAAAGTGAGACGGGCGAACTGATTCTGTGCGGCGAGCAAAGCCGCGGTGCAGCCACCTGACGCCACCATAATTCCGTGAGCGTCTTTAGTCAGCTTCGAAGCAATAAACTGATCGATCAGCGGATCCTCTCTGACTTGGGCGAAAGCAAGCGGAAGCTCGCTGATTGTCGCTAACCAGCTAGGCTCCGCTATTAGTTGCTCGAAGTGATTGTTCGGCAATTCTTCCCACCCGCATGCTGCCAACTAATAGTCTAATGCACGAGTTGAAATGGTTTGACCAGGACAAACAGTAGATTAACTGCAAGCAAAAGCCGTCAGAAGTTTCACTTTCAGACGGCATGTCGATGTTCGTTTGATCTAATACCTGCGAACTTGAATTTGCGCACCTTCTTTTCGCAGAAACTTGCCAATGCCACCATCGGGATACACTTTCTTGCCGTTCGCGCCGTTGATTTGTTTTAAATTACCTTCGCTATCGAGAATGACTGTTTCATCATGCTTCGGCGCTTCGTCTTGCAAGGCTTTGGCGAACTTCGCCTTATCTTCCGGTGAGAGACTGCTGTAATAATCCGCAAGCGCGGCATCATTTTTCTTGTCGTAAGTCTGGTTCAAGAAGTCCCCGGGCGCGATGTAATCCAACTTACCGTTTTGCGTGATCGAACCGATGGTCTGATCTGTATTCAGAGTGATTCGTAAGCTTGGATCATGATTATCCAGTTGCATTGCTTTGCTGACCGCTTTCTTGTCTGCTTCGCTCAGGCTATCATATTCTTTGGCAAAACCCGAACGGTCGTGATTTTGCAGGCTGGCTAGAAGCTTTTTCGATTCTTCTTCGGTAAGTTGTTGCGCCAGGCGCTCAGCCGCTGCTCTCTGGGCTGCTTCTCTTTGCGCTGCTGTCTGAGCAGTTTCGGCCGGTTTGCCCGCTTCTTTGGTTGCCTCTGACGCGGCCGCTGCACCTGGTTTCCAAATAGAGAGTCCCGGCAAGCTGTCTTCTTTGCCGATTTGTTCTACTGGCACTTCTTTGGTGTCGATCTCTTTCACTCCGCCCTTTCCGTCTGGAACTATTTTCAGTTCATGGAGTTTGCTGCCGGGGCTCATGCTTTGTTGGGCCATTGTTTCTCTCATCTTTTCCTGAGCCTGGACTGCTCTCATGGTGGCGGCATAGTGCGCGGGATTTGTTTTCAGATCGTTCATCTCTCGCTGAAATGCGGTTGGGTCTGCCTCTCTGGACAGAGCAAAAAGTTTCTGACCTTCGTCGGCTGCATTGAATGGGCGCGGTGTAGTCACTGATTTTCCTCCCCTGACTGATTCGACTGCCGGCTAACCAGTGGTGTGCCGACCCCCTCGAACCTGAGGAGAGTTTAAGTTTTAGTCCTCTGTAAGATGTTAAGGATTCGTTAAACGCCGACGACCGTTTTGAACGTGCGGTTTCAGGACTCTGTCATCCGATCGGCGTATTTGGACCTACTCCCCACCCTTTGAGAATTTCTTTTTCTTCCTGCTCTGATTTGGCTTTTTTGAATTTTGCATTGGCCTGACCTTTGACTCGTCGCTCGCAATCGGCCCAATTCGTATGACGAATCACAATGCCACCAATGAGACTCAAATATGTCGTGGGTCCACCCGAGCTTTTGCTGCCACCGTTATTGCTTCCACTCTTTTTTGGCTCAGGCAGCGAGTCTTCTTCGGGCACCGCAGTCAGATCAACGAAATAGCCATCACGGGGACCGACGTACAATCGCTCAGGTTTGCTTGTCGCGAACGAAACAGCAATGACGTCGCAGCGTTCGTTTCCTGGAAATCCCGAGTGACCTCTCACATATTTCCAATCGATGGTGGAAGGTTTTAAACGAGATACCTGGCGAGACAGTTCTTCCCAGAGGTCTTTGTTGACTACGTCTTTGCCTTCAGCGGTTTTCCAGCCTCGCGATCGCCAACCCCAGATCCATTGAGTGATACCACGAATGACATATGTCGAGTCTGTATATAAAACGATCGTCGATGGTTCTTTTAGTTCGAGCACACCTAATGCCCGAATCGTCGCAGCAAGTTCCATGCGATTGTTGGTTGTGTGCGGAGCGCTGCCGCCTAATTCCTGTATCGTTCCATCGGGCAACGAGACAATGCTGCCCCATCCACCCGGTCCTGGATTACCGGTGCAAGCACCATCAGTGAAGATCAATACCGATCTAGGCGCGATTTTCATGCGTCCTTCTTGCTTTCTCCGGATCTATAATATGATGGAAAATACGATTGAAAAGTAATTGGCTCCTGTGCTCGCATTATTGTAATCCAAGCCGGTGGTTGAGCGTGTCTTTACCGGTCTACACGCTTCAGGTCCGCGACTTTGACGAGTCCATGCTGGCTGGTGAAGGTCAAAGCTTGATCGCGTGACTGCTGTTGAGACACGCCAGTTATCATTTGATCATCGGTGTCGTAGATGCTGAGGTCGTCATTTATTTTGATCGCCAACCGTCGACTCTCCGGAAAAAATGCGTAACGCATATTATTCTGGGCTCCTGTGGACGAGGGCGAGCCAAACTCAGCCCCCCACCACTGATCGCTTTTATCCGTTCCCTTAACAAAAAGACTCGCCTCGGGTGTTTCGACTGTGCGTCCTGCATTTGATCGATGGGAAGAACCAGTATCTGGAATGGCATTCGAGTCGCTACGAGTCTGCGCAAGATCGGCCAAATCATTGCACAGCTGCTGTACTCGCTGTTTCAAATCTTGATTGAACATGTCGCCAATCATGATCATCCCTCCCCGGGACCATTGACCCATTCCACCAAGATCGGGGTGACTAAACTGAGCCATGCCGCCGCCGCCGGCTACGATTGCGTCAAGCAGAGTTTTGACAGCGCTCGGGCTGAATTGGTGCCGGGATGCAAGCTCGTCTATCTTTTTATCTTCTTCGGCTGTCAGGTTATGCATTATTTTTCTCGAGTTAGTTTGGCTAGAGGACTGCAAGGAAGGGTGGATTGTTGCTTTGCGGTCAAAGCACAGCGGCTACTCGTAGGCGGGTTATTCAAATATTGCCCTCGTGTAAGCGTAAAAAATACGATTAACTCCGATCGCTCCGTTAGCTTGGTGCCTTGACTTTCCCATCGAGTGATGTATAATAAGCGTAGAAAAAACGATTACATCCGACTCCCTAAAAACGATGAGAACAAAGTAGGATATGCAAATGCTAAACGAAACAAACAACCTACAACAACCCACGGCGCAAGTATCTGCGCAAGTATCTGCGCAAGTGAGCGCGCTTCCGTTAGTTGATCCGATCTATTACATCGATTTCTACAAAGTCGGTCACATCGACCAGTATCCAAAAGGCGTGACTCAGATTTGGTCTAATTGGACGCCACGAACAAGTCGCTTGCCCGATCAAAAAACTGTCGTTCATTTTGGATTGCAATATTTCATCAAGAAAGTTCTGATCGAATTATTCGACAATTTTTTTCAGTTGCCGCGAGACGAAATTATTCTTCAGTATGAAGAAGTGATCCGCTCGACATTGGCAGTCGCGAAACCACGCACAGATCACATTGGTGGCTTGCATGACCTTGGCTACTTGCCGATATCGATCTACTCAGTGCCCGAAGGTTATTCCACACCGATTGGCTGTCCATCAATGGTGATAACGAATACTCATCCAGATTTTTTCTGGCTGCCGAATTATTTGGAAACGATGCTATCCGCTTATTTGTGGAAGCCGTCGACTTCGGCAACAACAGCTCAGCGTTTCCGTAAGCTTTTCGAGAAATACGCGCGGCTGTCTGGAGAAACAGACATGTCATTCGTAGATTGGCAAGGTCATGACTTTTCAATGCGCGGCATGAGTGGACTCGAAGATGCGATATTATCAGGACTGGGACATCTCACTTGCTTCAAAGGCACTGACACTGTTCCTGCCATTCTGGCTGCTAATCAATATTACGGCGCCGGGCTCGATTGTGGTGGATCGGTATCGGCGACGGAACATTCAGTAATGTGCGCAGGTGGACAAGATGGCGAATTCGAGACCTTCCGGCGACTGATCGAAGATGTCTATCCGGAGGGAATCGTGTCGATCGTCAGCGACACCTGGGACCTGTGGAAAGTTCTGACAGAGTATGTGCCAAGATTAGCACCTGTGATTAAAAATAGACGAGGCAAAGTCGTCATTCGTCCAGACAGCGGTGTGCCTGATCTAATCATTTGCGGCAATCCCTCGTCGGAAGCTCCGAATGAAAATAAGGGCACACTGAGATTACTTGCCGAAGCTTTGGGAACGAGCCAGACCAAGCCGGGTTTACCGCTTATCAATGGAGCCGGCGCAATTTACGGAGACTCCATCAATCACGATCGAGCCGAAAAAATTCTCGATCGCATTGTCAATGAACTGCACCTTTCACCATTCAACATGGTGTTCGGAGTCGGCTCCTACACATACGAATATGTGACCCGCGACACTTATGGTTTTGCCATGAAGGCCACGGCTGTTCGTATAAAGGGTGAAGTGATTCCGATTTTCAAAAAACCTGTCACCGATAGTGGTGGCAAGTTTTCACGTAAAGGGATTCCCACTGTCTTTGGTAGCTCTGGAAAGTACACATGCAATGAGGGTTCTGCAGCTGCCGATCTCGATCAGTGTGCGTTTTTGAAAGTTTACGAGAATGGGCAGTTGCTGGTCGATGAATCTTTCGCGACGATCAGGAGGCGGGTCCGTGAAGACATATAGCATCAAGTTAGGTGACGTCCAGACCTACGAGAAATTTAAATACCCGGCAGGTGAGCTGCAGGTGCGGTTAAAGCCGATTATCCGTGAGGAGATAGCCAGGGCTGAATCGGTCGCGGTTATGGCGCGTATCAAGACTGCTGAGGACATAATCGAGACTTGCCTTCTTGTCAGCGCGGTGCGTGGCGTCGGCAATCCCAGTCTTTTTCTGGTCCTTCCGTATTTGCCCTATGCTCGGGCCGATCGCAGATTTGTCGACGGCGATTGTTTTGGCCTCGAGGCATTTGCCAGCATCTTGAATGGAATGAATGTGCAGATCGTAACGCTTGATGCGCATTCAAGGCAATCGCATAATCTGATACACGATTTGATCGATCTTTCTCCTAAACCGCTTATCGAAAAAACTATCGGACGAATTCTGACGAAAAGCGGAGCTTCCAGGTTGACATTGCTTTTCCCTGACGATGGTGCGAGAAAGCGCTACAGTGAAATGTTCGCTGAATTCGATCTAGATATTCTGCATTGCACGAAAGTGCGCGATAAAGTAACTGGGAAGCTTTCACATTTCTCGGTTCCGGCGAAAGAGAAATTCAAAACGACGGATGTTCTTTTGATCGATGACATCTGCGACGGCGGCGGCACCTTTATCGGGATCGCTAATGGTTTAAAAGAGCACGAACTCAATTTGTCTCTTTATGTCTCGCATGGCATATTTTCGAAGGGGCTGGAGAACCTGAGCAGTTGCTTTAAGACGGTCTATACCACCGACTCTTTCGAACATGGTTTTGAACATCCGCAGTTAATTGTTTATCTAATCTCCCAGTTGTTCGACGAATCGATCGCCCGTGTGCCTGAGCCGATAACCAGCTCCCTTTGAGCCTTTAAGGGTCGCACGCTCTCGGTGCTACTGCCACCACTGGCGAAGCTTTGTGTTAAATCCGTGAATATTCGGAACCTTCTCGGCTGTAGGTTGTCATATCACCCATGCCAGCGAGATCCTGGGGTTGCGGTGATAAAGACGACCGCATCGCTAGAAGAGGAAACCAAATTGAGACTTCAGAAAGGGCAATTATTCGTTTTGAAGTGTGATGTGACAGAGGCTGATGTAGTCACTCGCCTTGTCCATACACTCGAGAAAGGCACTACTGGTGCGATCGTAAACCGAGACGTCGATTTCGATGGAATCGTCCTGGCGCACTTTATCGACGAATTCTGGGGCAATATTATTATTCACGTACAAACAGACGACATCCAGCCCATTAGCGCAAACTTCGCCAGAGCACCACGTAGAGTGTGGAAAGACGTTAGTTGACTGGCATATCCTTGTGAAAAAAAAACGTAGTCTCCATTCTGGTCGACTACGTCTTCTTTGCAGATCAATAAGATCGTACTATCTCGAAATTCGTGTGATCACATTCATCCTAAATCTCGCCAGTGTTCTTCGTGCGCTGTTTAAGCCGCACTGCGCTTGACGACGGGGGAGATGGTTTTGATGTTGGCAACGATGTTTTGTTCCTTTTCCATCAACACTTCATCGATGAAGCGAAGTGCTGCGGCTGATTCCATCAAATCGCGAACACCGAGTTCTTCGTAGATTTCAAAAAGGCTGGTGTCTGTCGTTTCCATTGTTTGATTTTCTCCGGGTTATGCGCCTGTGGCGCTGCTGTCTCATTGCGCCTGCAAGAATAGCGCGAAGCTGAGAGGGTTAAATCCATCCTTCTAGGTATACCCCGGGTGATTTGTCGCTTGACTTCCCTCTTCCCATGATTTGGCACATGGCTGGGATTCAGCCCGCTTGGTAGCGGGTTTGCACTATGATTAAGAGCTGTAGATACCGATGCCAGCACCAATAGACTAATCTCATGCAAGCTCAATCTATCACCGTCGCGCCTGCGCTTAGAGCATTACTTAATGGTTTTCTCGACTATGCGGGAATTTTCCCTCCGGCTAATTTGTCAGTCGCAGAGGCGGTTGCCAACTACTGGGATTATCGTTGCGGCACGTATGCCTGGATGTTGCGATGGCTTGTTGTAGAGGCGGTGAATCTTTCCAGTGTGCCTGAGCGACTCGACAGTG
>CAJCHQ010000951.1 GCA_903970295.1 Bryobacterales bacterium | reverse complement strand
GCTACCACACTTTTCCCGTTCAACTGGTACGATCATTTTGGTTCGCCTCGTTTGATTGTATGTTTGCACTTCAATCATTGAGGCGAACTACTTCTTTGTCGTCAGATCAACCGGCAGATTTGATCATTCTTAATCATGCCTGCCCGGCAGATTTTCATGCTCCGACCGCGGCACAATTTGGTGGTTGCTCACACTCAGCCAAACAGTTTGCAGAGGCTTCCAAAATGACGACAATCGTCTGTGTGCAAAATATGTACAATTTGGCGAACACAGGTGACGATCAATTCATCGATCAGCTTGCCGCAAGCGGTGTTGCGTATGTTCCTTATTTTCCGCTCGGCGGATTCGAGCCGCTGCAAATTGATGCTCTGAATGAAATTGCCAAGAAGGCGAATGCCACGCCGATGCAAGTAGCTCTCGCTTGGCTGTTGAAGCGCTCGCCAAATATTTTGCTGATTCCAGGAACCGGTTCGCTACATCATTTGCGCGAAAACATTCAGGCGGCAGCATTGAAACTTTCAGATGACGTAATGGCCGAATTGAATAAAATTGGTGCTGCGCATAAACATGTCCACGGAGATCAACAATAGCAGCTCACGTTGAGGGCAGGTTCGATCAGACTTGTGCTAAAGTTTTTCTGCTGGCTGAGGGTCGACCATCCTGTTCAACAGCATCAAATTCGGCGTGCGCGAATCATACGTCCAGCGCAACAACATGCGCCTGAAGGCATCGACGGAAACGGGTTTGCTCACATAGTCGTCCATTCCTGCTTCAATGCATTGCTGGCGAGCTTGATGCGCAGGTTCTGTGCTGCTGATGCCGATAACTGGCGTACGCTCTGTAGTTCCCATCTCTGCCCAGCGTAGTTCTCGAGCAACATCTAGTCCGCTGATGCCAGGCAAGCCGATGTCCAGTACAACCGCCGCGTACTTGCTCAGCGGAAGCGCCGCCAGAGCCTCTTCGCCGGTCCTAGTGATGTACGCTTCATAACCAAAGCGTTTGCACAATTGCGTATAGATGAGCTGCTGAGTTGGATTGTCTTCCACGATTAGTAAAGTTGCCATTGAGTTCCCTTTGCCTGTATACATATTTAAGCAACCCAGAGGATCAGCACGCCATACCGCAAGTGAGGTATTTATAGCGACCACTGCAATAGTCGGGCTCGTTAGTTCGCCGACTGCCCTGATTTCTATAGAGAAATAGCCGATTTTGCGGGAATCTGCAACAAGGGCAAAATGTAATTTTGTGATACCACAAATGGTGCGTAACCAACACCGATACAGGAACTTTCGGGAAAGGGTTTTTGCCGACGGCAATGTCAAGATCGTTAACTCTTACAGAATTGCTCGAAATCTTGCTGACGATTGGCCTGATTAACGATTGGGAATTATCGTCTTTAACATGTTAATGCGCCCGCTATTGGGAATGAGTGGATTAGGGCAGTTTGCTGGAGGTTGGGTGGATCAAAGATGAAGTCCAAATATTTCACGATATTCTTGTGCGCGGTAATCTTTCTCCTTCGTGCTTCCGCAAATACAACGAACGCCCCCACTATCACATCAACCAAAATCCAGAGCTCCGTACCAGGGCAATCTGCAAAAATCATCAAATATTATGTGGATGTAGCTCCGCCTGGCTCCAACTACGAAACCGGAAGTCTTCACGTTATCTACAGTGATAAAACGGAAGTCATTCAAAAAATATCTTCCAGGAAGACAGGCAAAAATAAGGAAGTGATCAAAAATCAGGAAGGAATAACCAAGGTGGCTATCACCAAAGATAAGCGAACAATCGGTTGGGCAGAGACGTTCGATGATGGTAATAACTCTTCTGCTATTCCTCTGATGTTGGCGATATATAGATCGGGCAATTCGGTGCTGCGCTTGTACCAGGGTCAAATGCTCTGGCACTGGAACTTCCTCGACAGCGGAAAACATCTTGCGGCCGTTTGGGGCCCAACCCATGGGCCCGAAGTTGGTGATTATCAGCTCTACGACGTAAATTCAGGTCGAATGATTTCGGAAGTGTTTGGCGATTCCGAATTGCAAGCGCTAAAAGCTGACGCCCCGAGTTGGGCAAAACAGACTGAAGCAAAAATGCACGGGCTATGAGGCTTGGAAAGTCGCGCTACCGATTAGAAGTCTTGAGTCGTAGCAAGTAGTTCGTGGATGGTATCAAAGAACGTTTTGCAAAGTCAAAAGGAAATCTTTATGTCCGGCTCGTCTTTCGAGTATTATACCTTCTGAAAATTCACGGCATGGAAACCACGGCATGGAAAAACCATCCGAAGATAATTGCCAAACATGTTTCCGGCTTCAGGAAGAGGCCGGCGCACCGCCTAAGACACAATGGGTATCGATCTGCCGTTGCGATCGTCCTTTTAGTCCGAATTCTCAGTTCTCGATTGACGTCTGCGCGATTTGCAAAAAGCGAGTGGCGGCTAAAGTTAAACCAGTTATGCGCCTAGATCTGTGTTCATGCGAAGAACCCGAGGCGAGGAAGATTGCTGCTTTCATCAAACAAAATGAGACCGATCCAGTCACGCCGGAGCCAAATTCTATCGGAGTTTCCCCAGAACATTATCCAGTAGAGAGATACGCGCCCATTGCCTTTCTCGGCGATACGCCAAGAGCAACTGTTATGCTTTGCCGAGATAAACAGCGAGGGACAAGGGTCGCCGTAAAATGTTTCAAGAATATTGGCGCTTCGTCCTACTCGGCGTTCGAAAGTGAACTGCGGAAAAACAAGATGCTAAGTCACACAAACATTGCTAAGATTGTTGACTTCGGCATTCACAACGGCAAGGCACCATATGTGGTTACCGAGTACAAAGATGGTTTTAATCTGGAACAGTGTTTATCCTTATACGGACTTCCCAGCTACGACGTAGCCGTCAAGATCTTACTCGGCACGTGCGAAGCGCTGCTCTATAGTGGAAAGCAAGGTGTGATGCATAGAGATGTCAGACCGGGAAACATTATTTTTCTCGATGATCTGAACTCCGAACCGACCATTTCGCTAACCGATTTCGCGCTAGCAAAAATCAAGACAGGTGAGCACTTGAGCGATCCATGGCAAACTTTGTACATGTCAGCTGATGAAGCGCGCGGTCTGGACTATAGTGAAAAATCCGAAGTTTATTCGCTAGCCTGCGTTGGCTATTCGTTGTTGGCAGGCAGACCGCCTTTTGAGGACGCGACCGCCCTCGATATGAAAAACAGTCATGCTTTAAAACTTCCGCCCCGAATTTCCACAATCAAATTCGATCCTAAGCGACCTAAAGATTTGGAAGAAGTGATCGAAAAGTGTCTCGAAAAAGATCCGCGCGACCGATTCGAGTCAATAGCGCAATTTCAAGAACGGCTAGAGGTGTTTCCACGCAGAGTGCAAATGCAGATCAACGCTGTTGTTGCCGCCAGGAAGAAAGCAAAGTTGCTTCGCATTGGCGTTGCCGGACTGATCGGCGCGGCTGTTTGCTTTGCTTGTTATTTGGCTTTTATGCACCACTGAGACCCGGTACACGAGCGAGAAGACTCTACTATGACAGACCGAAACGTTCTTCAGTGCGCAAAATCTAGATCCCGATAATATTCGGGAACGAAATCGCAAGTGCCCAGTCTATATCCCTGTAAATGGAACGAATCGGTGTAATGCCGTTAGCGTTCGCGAGAGATACGAAGAGCCCCCGTTCAGTCGCATTCAGAATTGCATCAAGCTTTCCTGTTTGTGAAGTCGGCGGCTCTTCTGTTTGGTTTGTTTTACTCTGTGCTGCTAGGTCTCAAATGCAAGCAGTCTCTAGGTAGCTCAATCGCTTGTAGTCTTCGACCTCAGTTCTTCTCTGCGGTCAATCTCTGCGAAGTCATCTTTCAAAGAAAGAATTACATCTTCCATGAGCTCTTTGTCGTCGAAATCAGTCAGAAGGTGCGGCTCCAAAACTTCCGCCATCCAGCTGGCAGCTCCTTCAGTGTCGAACCACATGTAGCCGCATTCGAGCACGTAAGCGATGGCTTCGAGTTCGTCTCCGATGCTTATGTATTCGGGCGGCTCAGCGGGCATTTCCACAAGATCGGATAAGAACATCGGCACATAGCAATTTTTACGATAGGCGTCGAGCAAAATTTCGGCGCTTCGCTCTGACGCACCATTTTTTCGGAAGAGATACAAAGCTTTCAGGTAACGGAAAGAAGCTCTTGGATCTTCTGAGTTGGCAGCAAGCAGCGCTTCCAATTGTTCATCTGCATGTGTTTCAAACAAGCATCCAGCCAATCGATAACGAATGCCTTGACTATCGTGCGGATTCAGCACCATGAGTTCCTGGTACACGGACAATGCCTCAGAAAGCTCGTCTTCCCACTGCAAGGCAATTGCTAATTGCTCCATCGCGCGCATCAAAGGTCGCGTCTCGTGGATCAGCCAACAGTGCCCCTTGAATCGCTCTCTCCAGTTCTCGCCCAGGGTGCGCTCGGCGGCCGCAACTGCCTTGCGTAAAAGCGCGATTTCTTTTTTACCATCATTTTCACTTTCTGCCAGCAAAAGATACGCGTCAGAGCAATCTGGCGAAATAGCGAGGGCCGCGTTCGCCAATTTTTTGCGCTTCTTGCCCTCCGATTGCCAGGCTTGGTAAACCCTGTCCTGAGCCAAGCTAAGCAGGTCCTGATCCGACGAACCGCTGCGGCTGCCGGTCTTCAAAAAAGGAAGAACATTTGATTTTGTGATACGTTTCGTCATTGATTATTACTACGTTGTAATGAGAGCATGAGGCAGGCGCTTACGCCGACAAAACCGGAGTAGTCTACCGTATTTGGCAGCGCGATCTCCAGCGTAAGTTGATCTATCTTTGCAATATACTTTTGCTATGCATTCGCAATCGATTAGCGATCCGAAACTTATATTCGACACAAGTGTCGGCGTTCTTCACAACGATCGCTGCCGCTGGCACCAGCACGCTGCGATCCTCGTTGGTCATGGACAATTTGGCTGTGGCAAAAATGCCTGCATGCAATTTCTTGGCTGAATTGTCCATCTGAATTTCTACTTGCATGGTTCTAGTCGGCACACCAAGACCTCCCGAAACATTCGTCATGGTGCCCGTGAACTCTTCGTGAGGGAAAGCTTCGACAGCGATTTTTACAGGCATTCCGACTTTGAGTGTGGCAACGTTGCGTTCCGGACGGCTCTGCCGAGGGGAAGACTTTGCGAAGATGCGATGCAGATAGACTTTGATGATACCCATGCCGCGAACCGAGGTCGATTCCGGTTTACGCGCCAGAAGTTCGAGCCTGATGCTGCTCCAGACCATGGCGACATTCCACAGCTCCGATAAAAGAGGACTGTTAGCGGCTTGCACGAATCGTGCGATGAAAATCGAAGTTTAACGGGACGTATTTTTCGAAGTCTTGGTCAGAAATCACTTGCTCGATTTTCAGCTGGATCCGCTTGAGCTCAGCCACCGTCGATCGCACAGAAACCTGGATTAATGCGGTCGCTCATTGAGGCTTTCACCAGCATCTAACGCCCTCCCAGTCGGCGATTTGCCGATTTTGTCTGGGGGTCAAAACCAAGCAATTTATCGATATCGGTAAGATTTTCTCCCCAGTCCAAACCTTGTAACTCACCGATATCGGTAAAATTGCGGGCGAAAGATTCTCGAGAATCGAGAATTAAATCGAATTCATTACCGAGCTGGATGGCTGGCTGCGTTTGGGCAATATTCATTAGATATAGATTTATATAGAAGCAGTTCTGGAGCGCCGTTCGCATTTATTTCCCAGACTCTCTGCCAGTTTAAACGATAGTTACTTTCAGTGCAGGAGCTTATCAATAGCATCGGGCTATCCAGTAAGTAATTGCTAAACACCGGTTGCGATTCCGTAATCCCGGCTGGATACTGAAGAGTGCCAATTTGATACCGCTTGCGGTGGCGAAAGTTAGATTTTGCTTTGCCGAGGCTTCCAGACCTAAAAACGCCGGAACGGTTGACCCCGTTTGAAAAGCGCGCTTCCGAGGAATAAATCACGGGGGTTTGGTTTAAACTAGTGGTTACAGCCTGGGGGGATGGAAATGCTGGCGCCTAGCCGCGAAATCGTTACAGTGACCGGCCCACGATCGAAGGTCAGCATCTTTACGGGATTCGACAGCCAACCGATCGAAGTCACAGTGACCGGCAAAATGCCCCGCGGCTCGGGCAGTTATCTCGTCGAGAGCGCTTTCGAACAACAAGAAAGGAACCCGGAGTATCTGGATGAGTTCAATGAGCCGAGCGCTATCATCGGCAAAACGGACTTTCACAATGGCGACCCCACCGCTGTATACACCTTCGGAGTCGACAAACGTGACCTTGTTTTCCATAGACATGCCGGCCACAGGGTTATCACTGGCATTACCGGCGGTCGCGGCTGCTTCTTAAAATTCAGCCTTTCCACTCCTGAAGAAGCGGCGCGTTTTCCGGAAAAATTCATCGAAAAGCTCTATATGGTTCACATTCCGGGCGATCGAATGTTCGTCCTGCGCTTTTCGGGCACCGTCTATCATCAGTTTTGCCCGGCCGACCCAAATGAAAATGCATTCTTTGCCGTCTCCGTGCACACAAACGAAGCGGCTGGCTTGACCGGCGAACTATTAGAAACAGTTCTGTCGAACCAAAGTAGCATTCCACTGCTGACGGAGCCTGCGCCGGATGCCGTCATGCGGTTGCTGGATGATCCCAACGCTCTGTACCGCGCAGTAATTGTCAGCTTAGATATTGACGATTAAAAAAGTTCGACCTAACCAAGGTTGGAAGTCGAAACTTCAGTACTTGCCGGCAGCCAAACAGGCGGTAGACAATGGTGCTCCACTGATGTTGGCGACGTCAAATTTAAGCCAATGAATGCTTTCATAGCGTTCGGTCAACTCTAGCTGAGTCGCACGTTCAACAATTGCGTTCAGCTCGGCTGAGATTTGCGTCACTTTCTCGCGAGGTGAGGAAACGCTGATTGGTTTTGGGTTGAGCCCAGTCAGCAAACAATACATCGTCGCGCCTAAAGCGTAGATATCGCTTTGCACGCAGATTTCTTCGCGAAACTGCTCAGGCGGTGTGAACGCTTGCTTGCCACATGAATCGGCGCTTCGCTTGCCGTCAGCTTTGACGGCTAAACTAAAATCGATCAGCATGATGGTTCCATCTGGCCGAATGATGATATTCTCTGGTGTTATGTCTCGATGAACAATTGGTGGATTGAAGCCGTGCAGATATTCCAGCACATCACAGATATTTTGAGTAACCTTAACCACTTCGAGCTCGGTCAGCGGTCCGTCTTCCTGCACCTTCTGGCGGAGAGATCGCCCCTCGATATAGTCCAATGCAACGTAGACGCGTCCAGACTCGGTGAAAAAATCTTGCAGTCGCACTATGTTGGGGTGAGCAAGTTGAGAGAGCAAGCTGACCTCCGCTTCGAATTCGCGGGCTGATTCGATCAAAGCGCCGGAACTCGAAGAAGTAGCTAAAATGAATTCTTTCAACACGCAAGTATTTCCTGAAGTCGAGCGCGCCAAATATGCCGTTGCCTGCCCACCAGACGACAGTCGTTCTTGAATGGTATACTCTCCATTCTTTAGCGTCTCGCCACCAGTCAATACGGACAGTCGTTCGACTGACGATTTAGCCGTGAGCAAATCGAACCAGAGCTGAGTGTAACGCACATCTTGCAAGACTAACGAACCAAGCAACTGTTCTTGCGCGGACTGGTTCACTATAACGTGGGGCGCCCAGTGTTTGATGGAATAATATAACCGCGCTCGCTGCTCTCGGTTCAGGTCGTTCAGATTGATTTTAAAGTTACGACCGAAGTCATTGCTATCTGCACTTGTGCTCAGAACCAAATAGTGCCCCGTGTTTACCGTGCTAGTGAGACCATCGAAAAAAGCTGCAACTTTGTTCAACAGTCGATAAGTCAAAGACTCTTTTTTGAAAGCAATCTCGGGCAACGGAGACAATCTCGTGAAACCGTCCTCTTCGTGCCTCAGGCATTTTATATCGCTCCAAAGAAGTGAATCTGGACCTCCACCACAAGCCCATCGATTAAACGTAAGTACGCTCCGGAACCAACCTTTCATTGAATTGCGCTTGATTCCACTGGCACTAAAACACAGATCATGTTCATCCGAAACGAAGTTCAGGGGAAAAGTGAACCAGGTGCGGAAAAATAAAATACAAAGAGCTGATGCCAGACTAACCAGGTAGAAGTGCACGAAAAACATTGAAGACCTTGTCGGCTCCATACCGCGGCTGCGAAGCCATGGCCAGTAGCTATTGTATTCTTGAACCCACGTGTCAGTTCTAGCAGGAAGAGATGCTACAGTTGAGTGTTTCGGTATGCTCGCTAAGCCCATTATGGGCATGCGCATTAGGACTGGCAGCGACGTTATTTGTGACGCACTCTTGTACAGCGCACTGTTGGCAACATTTGTTTCGATGCCGAGCTTTTCATACAACGAAAAACTTACAAATGCTGGAATGCCCAGGGCGAAAAAAGCGAAAACAACAATCCCAAACGCGCGCGAGTAGTAAAAATTGTCTTCCGACCGGTTCGAATTGCGTTTGGCATTTTGTCTCAAAACAAATTCCTCATCGCTTTTGTCGCGAGTTGGCCGCATGCCAGGCGAGAAGCCGCGAAACGCATCACGAAATAACTCGCGAAACAAGCCGCGGACCCAGTGTCCTGCAATCCAAATCAGGGCGAAAGGAGCGCAACACAGATACAACCAAAACAAAATGAATGGCAGTCCCTGATCAGCGCCTTCGCTCAGATCACGAAGGAAAAGAGAATTCTTGATGGCAGAAGGAATGCTCCGCCTTAAGTTGTCTTGCCAAACTTGTGGACTGTGCTTGTGCAACCAAAGGCTTATGGGTTTGGCGACTATCACTAATATCCAGAGCAGCACCATCTTAGGAAACAGGCCAATCGAAATTAATAGAAACACCGGTGCTTTCAGATCCAAGAGATAACGGAGGTCACTTTGCGGTAATGAAGCTTCACTTTGCGATGATGAAGCTTCACTTTGCGATGATGAAGCGTCATTTTCCAGCGCTGGCTTGTGATCGAGCGCATCGTCTTGAACACTCACTGAGACTTCGGGCGAAGCGGGAGGCTCTGTCGG